>JAAYEW010000087.1 GCA_012728555.1 Erysipelothrix sp. | reverse complement strand
CCAATGTGCGAACACTTGTATTACAAGATAATGGATGCTCCTGTGTTGAACCAGAATTTCTCTTTAAGATGGTCTTGATTCTACACCTCTTTGGAGCTAAAAGTTTCAACCAACCCTGTCACTTTTGTGCTGCTCAAAACATGAAAAAGATTGCCTTAATCATAGTAATTAGTGAAGCCAAGAAAAACGAGTCTTTAACGTTTCATCTTTCTCTAAAATGAATAGAAATTGGCCTAAAGTCTTCAATTCGGTTCTGAAATGATAAAGTCGCTCCAATTAAGAAGCGACTTTAACAACAGTCTGAAGGATTCTTTAGAATCCCTATTTAATAATCAGTTTATAACTCGCACTGTAATCACCACTTAAACTGTAGTTCACTTCGATGGTTCTGTTTGGACTATAATCTGCTTCGATAAATAGTCGAACTGGGATTATCGATGATAAATCCGCATTTGATAGTTGATGCGAGACAGCACTTGAAAGTGCACCAGGAGCAATCGTTTCTTTAACTTCAAACAACAAATCGACTCCATTGAGATTAACAACTAAAGAATAAGTCGTGATTGGATAAAGAGTATTGTTCTGAACAGTCATAATCACCTTGTTCTCAGAAATTCCAAAGTTTGGAACGGTATCAGCAGCTTCAAGGATAAAGTTTCCAAAACGATACAGATCAAGCGACTTTGTTGTCTCCACAGGGGTTGAAGGATCGACGGGTTCACTGGGAGTAATTGGTACTTCCGAATCCTTATTTGATAACACTTGTGTCGAGGCATCGTCGTATTCTATATAAATTTCTTTAACAACAATGTCCTTGGGTTGATTGGACAAAGGCCCCATAATTCTGAACTCGTCGGATATTTCATTCGTCTTGACTTCATTGGCGTAATAGAGAATACGATTGTCGTTTTCCTGATTGTAATGAAGGGTTACTTTTACATTTTTAATCGTTTTCGAATCAAAGTTTTCAATAACTCCGACAACTTGGCTTGTTTTCTTATCTTTTACTTCAAGGGTTAAAGTAAATTTAGCGGATTGTAGTTCTTTGGATTCAAACAATGGCAAAGGATAGGTTTCAATCTTAGGTTCGACAATCACAGGGTCTTCTGGAGTAGGGTTTGGTATAACACTTGGTTCTTCAGTTTCTTTTGTGCAACCAACAGTAATGGTCATAATAATTAAAATAACAATTATTTTTTTAAATAGTTTCATAAAGGTAGACTCCTTTCAACTAATGATAATCTTTTTACCAATAAATTACAATGAAACTTCATTTTCTGTGATAGAATAAATATGGTGATAAAATGAATACAAATCTATTTAATATGAGTGAACTAAGTATAATTCAAGACTGTCTTAAGAAAGGTGGTCTTGTAGCGATCCCGACCGATACGGTGTATGGGCTAGCTGTTATTGCGAACCAAGCCAATAGTATTCAACAGTTAAGAGAAGTTAAAAAACGACCAGATGAAAAAGTTTTTGCGTATATGGTGGATTCCATCGAGAAGATTGAAAAAGTTTGTGAGCTTAGTAATCGCGACCGCTATCTAATCAACCGCTGGTTACCAGGACCGATTACCTTTATTTTTAACAAGAAGCAAAATAATTACATTGTTAGTCAGTCAGAGGTTTCTACATTGGCAGTTCGTATTCCAAATCATCAATTTATTATAGATCTGGAGTCTTATATGGAGATTGGACTCTATGTTCCTAGTGCAAATATTTCAGGATATCCACCTTGTTTAAACAGTGATGAAGTTTTAAAGCAATTTGATGGCTTAATCGAAGGGGTTGTCTTAGGGGAAGCGTATGGTGAACGTCCTTCCACCATCATCGATTGTAGTAAACAAGAACTGGTGTGTTTAAGAGAAGGAATAATCACGTTAGAAGAAATCATGGAGGATTTGAATGAATATATTTGATTTAATTGAACTGGAACACAAACGTCAGCTGTCTCATATCGAGCTGATTGCTTCAGAGAACTTTGTTAGTGACAATGTCTTAAAAGCACAAGGATCAATTTTAACTAACAAATATGCGGAAGGTTATCCAAATGCTCGTTATTATGGTGGTTGTGAAGTTGTTGATTTAATTGAACAACAAGCCATTGATTTAGCGAAAGAACTGTTTGGTGCTGAACATGCCAATGTTCAACCTCATAGTGGATCATCCGCAAATATGGCTGTTTATTTGGCGTGCTTGAATCCATACGATGTTGTTTTGGGGATGGATTTGAATGCTGGAGGACACTTAACACATGGCTCGCCGTATAATTTTTCAGGTAAACTCTATAAATTTGAGAGTTATGGGGTTGATAAAGAGACTGAAATGATTGATTACGAATCTGTCAGAGCCAAAGCGAAACAAGTGAAACCCAAACTAATTGTGGCTGGGGCGAGCGCTTATAGCCGACAAATCGATTTTAAGAAGTTTAGAGAAATTGCCGATGAAGTCGGAGCTCTTCTTATGGTTGATATGGCACACATCGCTGGTTTAGTTGCTACAGGGCTACACCCAAATCCTGTACCTTATGCCGACTTTGTTACGACAACAACCCATAAAACGTTACGGGGACCTCGGGCTGGTTTAATTCTTTGTAAAAAAGAATGGGCTAAGAAGATTGATAAAGCTGTGTTTCCTGGTTCTCAAGGAGGACCTTTAGAGCACATTATTGCAGCCAAAGCCATTTGTTTTGAAGAAGCACTTTATCCTTCTTTTAAAACGTATATAGAACAAGTGATAAGAAACACAAAAGTATTAGCTGATGAACTAAAGAACTATGGGTTTAGAATTGTAAGTGGAACTTCCGAAAACCATTTGGTGATGATTGATGTTTATTCAACATACAACTTGACAGGGAAATTTGTAGAAGCTAGACTAAATAAGGCGGGGATTACTACTAACAAAAACACGATACCTAATGATATATTAAAACCTACGGTATCATCAGGTATTCGTCTTGGGTCCGCAGCGATGACAACGCGTGGTTTTAAAGAAGAAGAATTTAAGCAAATCGCACAATGGATCTATGAATTATGCCATGATTCAGAAAGTGAAGAAGTAGTAGAAAGAATTCGTGGTGAAGTCGTTAAACTTTGCTCACACTATGATTTAATAGAAAAAGGAGAATAGCAAATGGTAACTGTATTGAATCACCCGCTAATTACTCATAAATTAGCACAAATGAGAAACAAGCACACTGGGACAAAGGATTTTAGACAAAATTTAGATGAAATAGCTGGGTTGATGGCATATGAAATAACTAGAGACCTGCCTCTAAAAGATTGTGTTGTTGAAACACCTTTAACTATTTGCCATACTCATGAATTAGCAAAAGAAGTTGTTCTGGTTCCGATATTAAGAGCTGGACTTGGAATGATTGATGGAATTCGTTCTTTAATTCCTACCGCAAAAGTTGGTCATGTCGGTGTGTATCGAGACGAAGAAACATTGTTACCTCATGAATATTTCGCAAAATTTCCAAGCGACTTGGAAGAAGCAGTCATCATGATTGTTGATCCAATGCTAGCGACTGGAGGTTCTGCTGAAGCAGCTATTCAAATGGTGAAGAAGCGTGGAGCAAAAAACATTAAACTTGTCTGCTTAGTTGGCGCACCAGAAGGAGTAGAACTTATTAATAAATTACATCCTGATGTCGATATTTATTTGGCAGCACTTGACGAAAAATTGAATGAACAAGGGTATATCGTACCAGGTCTTGGTGATGCTGGTGATAGAATTTACGGTACTAAATAAAAGTTGAAGTTCTGTAGAGGAATGACTCTATAGAACTTTTTTATTTTGGAGCATTGGGGTTGTTTCTATTTGGAAGTATGATACAATATTGTTAAGATATTGATAATCATTATCAATTAGAAGGAGATACAATGACAAACGATTTTGGCCCTAATCCTTATGTAATTAATATTGAGGAAGAAACATTAAAAAATGATAACTACCGAACAACGATATGGACAGGAAATAATCTTAAGTTGACGGTCATGAACATTTTGCCGGGTGAAGACATTGGTTTAGAGATGCATGCTGATCACGATCAGTTCTTAAGAATTGAAGAAGGAGAAGCTTTTGTTCAAATGGGAGATTCAAAAGACAATTTAGCGTTTGAGGCAATTGCTGAAGATGGCTATGCGGTCTTTGTTCCTGCTGGGAAATGGCATAACTTAACCAATAAGAGTGATAAACCATTAAAGGTGTATTCAATCTATGCACCGGTAGAACATCCTCATGGAACAGTTCATAAAACACATCAAGAAGCAATGGAAGCAGAACACGATCATTAATAAATTAGCACTTAGTATAAACTAGGTGCTTTTTTGTTATAATGATGTTATGGAAAAAGAAAAGAGTTGTGGGGTCGTTATTTATAACGATAAAAAAGAAGTTCTTGTGTTAAAACACAGAAGTGGTAATCACTATGACTTCTGTAAAGGACATATTGAAGACAATGAAACAGAAATTCAGTGTGCATTACGAGAAGTTAAAGAGGAAACAGGATTGGACGTTTTTATTAGACCTGGTTTTAAGGTGTATACTCATTACGTGATTAATTATCAAAGTCATAAAACAGTCTGTTGGTTTACAGGTGAAAAACATAATGACTTGAGTATACAGATCTCAGAAATCAGCGAGTATCGATGGTTGAATTACGAACAAGCATTAAACACGATTACGTATGAAACATCAAAAAATGTGTTAAGAGAATGGTATCGGTTTATGACGAAATTGTAAGAGTTGTGTGTTGAATTATTTAGTACAATAGATAAGGTGAAACAATGAAAATATTAGAAGTTGAGAACGTAACAAAAACATATGGTATTGGAGAAACCCAAGTAAAAGCATTGGACAATGTTAGTTTTAGTGTCGATAAAGGAGAGTTTGTTGCGATTGTTGGTCCAAGTGGATCGGGTAAAAGTACCCTACTTCATATTCTTGGTTGTGTCGATGAGCCCACTAGCGGAAAAGTAATTATCGATCAAACGGATGTCAGTCGGTTAAATGAAACTCAACTTTCAATCTTTCGTCGGCGACAAGTCGGATTAGTTTACCAATTTTACAATTTAATTCCAGTACTCAATGTTCGAGATAATATTACATTACCTCTTAGTCTTGATCACCGGAGTTATTCAGAAGCAACTTTACAGAAAATCCTTCACCAAATTAATCTAGCGGATAGACAATACCATTTACCAAGTCAATTATCGGGTGGACAACAACAAAGAGTCTCTATTGGTCGAGCATTAATGACTCAACCAAGTATCTTATTGGCGGATGAGCCAACAGGGAATTTGGATCGTAAAAATTCAGAAAAAGTGATTGACTTATTGAAGCATTCACAGTCGTATCATTCACAAACATTAATCTTAATTACGCATGATATCGATATAGCAATGATGGCAAAACGAATCATTATGTTAGAAGATGGAAAAATCATTAAGGATCAGGTTATTAAATAATGATTCTTTTTAAACTAGCGTGGGGTTATGTTAAACAAAATCGAAAATGGAGTATCTCAACCTTATTATCAGGTATTATTTGGGTTGCTCTTTTGAGCGCAATTGCTACTTTTGCGACCTCGTACAATCTTATGACCAGAAATACTATTGAACAAATTGATGGAAATCATCATTTTGAAGCAGTTAACTTAAGTGATTATCAAATTGAAAATTTTAATAAGATTGATGAAGTAGAAAAAGTAAGTGTTATTCCTCTTATTTCTTATGCTACGGTACGTGATATTGAGATTACTAATATTCAAAAACCTTATATAAAGATAATGGGTCTTGATCCACAAAACTATAGAGAGCTTGGTTATTTATTAACAAGTGGACAGCCAGCTAAAAATCCAAATGAAATTGTATTAAGTAACTCCATTCTTTTAAATACCAAGCAAGAGATTCAACTGGGAGATATCATTACTGTCGATTTAGGGAAACGACTTGTTGATGGCAAAGAAATTTACGATCAATCACTTAAAGTTAAACAACCTGAGTCAACAAATTCAGCACCTATAAATCTCGAATCTTTTGATAAAAAAGAAGAGCGAGAATACCGAGTTGTTGGTTTTTTTAGTGATACGATTTTTTCGAAAGAGTTTGATGATGCGGGTTTTCAAGCGATGGTTAATGAACAAAATAGCATATCAAAACAAAATTTGGTGCAATTTCGTCTTAGTAACGTTTCTGCTAGATCTGTCAATCGAGTGAAACAAGTTGCTACAGATTTAAACATTTCTGTAACTTCAAAAGACATATTATCGACGTATTTTATCGGTGGACAAAATATCTTTTCATCTATTTATGGAACAGCTTTATTTGCTACCGTGTTGTTAGGATCCATTGTTATGTTAGCTGCACTGCTGGTCATTTATCAATCGTTTTCGATGATAACAGTGGAACTATCAACCCAACTAGGCGTGATGGGTAGTATTGGTGCAACGTTTAGACAACGACAAATAATAATTATCTCAATTGGTCAAATTATTATGTTAATAGCTCTTCCGATAGGACTGGTTTTGGGATACATTGGTTCCTATCTCCTTTTAAATAACTTTGCGGATGTTTTTAACTCAAGGCTCACCGCAAATTTAGTAACTGTTCAAGTTAGTCCCATCTCTTTTTTAATTATTTTCTTAGGAATCGTTATTTCTACTGCTGTTGTAACAAGTATTCCGGCTTATCAAACGAATAAATTAACAGCTATTGAAGCTATTAGATATAACAAAGTGTCGAATCGGCAAATTGGTGCTTACAAATTACCTAAATGGGTAAAGGCTATTGAACATCAATTAGCAATCCGAAACTTCATGAGAAATCGATCGTTGTATGTGGCAGTCATAATTTCACTTGTAACGAGTGTAGTCTTAATAGTTTCGATGGCAAGTGTTGTTGATTTAACCGCTCCGTTTAATGATAAAGTGAATCGTGTGACCTCGTATAGTGTTAATGATAACAAAATGTCAATGGATGAAATTAACACAGTTATTTCAGAATTAAGAGTACATCCCGATATAAGTTCTGCTGGTTTGTGGCGGGAGATTTTTCTTGAACTATTGGTTAGTCCAGATCAATTGACGGATGAATATAAAGAAATAATTAAAAAATTGGATAATCAATATACGTTTCTTCAAGTTTGGATCTTGGATGATCTATCGATGGAAAATTTCTTTGGGAAACGGGTGGATGGTGATGTGACTAACAAAGTCATTTTAGTCGATAATGTTGAAAAAACGTATGACCTTGACTATGGAGAACAAAAGTTTAGACACAGTATTTTTAATCTTGAGGGAATGGACTCACTTAAATTTACACTAGCAAATAGTGATGGGGAACAGAAATCGTTGCTGATTGATTATGTGATGAATAGCGCAAGTTTAGGTCTGGTGTATAGTGAACCAACCATCATCTTTTCTAGTAGTTATGTAATGAATTCTCAAAATTCTTTTGTTAAAGAGTTATCACAAAATTTGGAGAACAAGTATGTTGAAAACAAAATGATTTATGCTAATGGTAATAGTTATGACTTGGTAGAAAAAGCATTGATTTCAACGCTTCAAGAACATGCTAGTTATAACCCGGTCAATATTCTTAATGAATATAAAGTGAAACTTGTTTATTATCGATCACAACAATTCTACTCAATTATTAATTATTCTTTTGTCTTCCTGGTGATCATGATCGCTTTGATTAATATCTTCAATACGATATCTACTAATTTAAAAGTTCGACAACGGGAGTTCTCAATTCTTAGATCTTGTGGAATGTCACCATATAGTTTTTATCGAATGATTTTGTTTGAAGCATTTATTTATGGTTTTATTACAGCAATTGTTTCAATTCCAATTTCAATTGTCGTATCAAGAATTGTTAAAAAGTATATCTCATTTGGTTTCCAAACATCCGTGGTTTCATTTAGTACTACCGTATTTATTGGTATGGTTATTTTGGTAGCGGTACTACTGATTAGCTTTCTATATTCATTACGAGCTATAAAAAAGAAACAAATTATAGAGTCTATAATGCTATAATAAATTAGTAAAAGGAGGCAATATGAAACGATTATTGTTAGTCGAGGATGATGAAACTATCATTACTGGCTTAAAATATGCATTAGAGTTGGAGGGCTTTGAAGTTTTTGTAAGTTCCCTTGTGAAAACGGCTTTAAAACTAAGCAGTGAAAGTCACTTTGATTTGTTTGTATTAGATATCAATCTACCCGATGGCTCAGGACTTGATTTGTGTCAGCAATTGAGAAAAAAATATCCAACGCCAATCATTTTTTTAACAGCTTCAGATGCAGAAACCAATGTTGTTATGGGGCTTGATTTAGGAGCAGATGATTACATTACAAAACCTTTTCGCTTAAGGGAATTAATTGGACGAATTAAAGCGGTATTAAGACGTTACGAAGGACAAGTGTCTAGTTCTATTGAATTTGGTGATATTGTGATACAAGTTCAGTCAGCAAAAGTATACAAAAACAATCATGAGATTATTCTTACTCCGATGGAATATCGATTGCTATTGTTTTTAGCACAAAGTCCCAATCAAATCATTTCACGAGAACAATTAGTTTCTTCTCTTTGGGAAATTGGAAGTGATTTTGTTAATGATAATACCTTATCGGTTTACATGAGGCGACTTAGAGAAAAAATTGAAACGAAAACATCTGACCCACGTTACATAGAAACAATTCGTGGTGTTGGGTATCGTTTAAATACATAAGATGGTAGTACTAATTTTAGTCAACCTATTAATACTGGGTTTGGGGTATGGTCTTGTTAATTATATTTATTTGGAGTGGTGGTTTCTTCCATTAATTTTTGTCTTCTTTAATTGTGGATATGTTGGATGGTATCTGAATACTAGAAACAAAAAGATTGATGAACTCAACAATTACTTAAGCGAACTGAATCGAGGAGACTATACACATCGTGTTGCATCATATCAAGAAGGAGAGCTGTCCATCTTACAATCTGAGCTTTACAAGTTATCGGTGACGTTGAATCATCAAAATGAATCGTTGTTGAATTCTCAACGATTTATTCAAGATTCACTGAATGATATAGCTCATCAAATAAAGACACCACTGACCTCAATCATGGTGATGATTGATTTGATGCAAGAGAATATTTTGCCTTATGAAAAACAAAAAGAATTTACCCTGAGTATTCAAAAGCAGCTCAATCGCTTAAAGAATTTGGTTAATCAGTTGTTGATTCTTTCGAAATTAGAAGCAGAAGTTATTGAATATCATCCAACTAGGATTTTTGATCATGAATTTTTTAGGAGAGTTTTTGTTCCTTTTGAAATCATGATGGACTTAAAGGATATTGAATATATTGGAGAATATTCTCATGAAGAAGTTGATATTGATGTTGATTGGACGATTGAAGCGATTTCAAATATTATTAAAAATGCAGTTGAGCATTTACCTAATGGTGGTAAGTTAACTATAAAGTCTCAGGTTACTCCTCTATTTTGGAGGATCGAATTATTGGATAATGGAACAGGGATTGATGCTCAAGATGTTGATCATATTTTCGAGAGATTTTATAGAGGTAAAAATTCGAGTGCAGAGAGTGTTGGAATTGGACTGAATATGAGTGAGCGAATTATTACACAACAAAATGGTAAGATTTCTGTTGAATCAAAGGAAAACGAATATACTCGATTTAGAATTGAATTTAAAAGAGAGGGAAATTGAAATGAAGCAAATAATTGTAATCGATTGCCAACATGACTTTATCGATGGGACACTGGCTTGCCATGATGCTGATGAAGCGGTAAAGAAAATTGTTGACTATGTTGATCATAATGAATGTCAAGTATTTTATTCTTTAGACTGGCACACGTATACCAATGAATCTTTTTTGAGGAATGGTGGTATTTGGCCTGATCATTGTGTACAAAATACGTGGGGAGCTAGTCTAGATGCTCGATTCTTTTTGTTGGAATCAAAACCGAATCAAGAAAATTGTTACTATAAAGGAAAAGAGGATACTGTTGAAGAATATTCAGCATATTATGCTATTAACAGGGATGGTAAAGTTCTTCACGAGCAAATCAATGATGAAGTGATTGTTTGTGGAATCGCGAGTGAATACTGTGTGATGGAGACTGTTAAAGAATTGCTAAAAGGCAATAAAAGAGTAAGCTTGCTTCGTGGTGGTTTGGGTTATGTTGATCTAGCGACTCACAATGAAGCACTAAAAATATATGATCAGTTAGGAGTTGATTGGGTTGAATAATGAGTGGGCACGTTTAATTATCATCTTTGTTACGTTTGCGATGTCTTATTGGGCTTTGTTGGGAATTGATTTTGGCCGATTCTTAAGAAAAGGAAGAACCGTAGAAGCTCAAATTTTGTGTGTCTTATTGGCAATGGCATTATCTTATCTTGTTGTTGAGTTTTTGTTTTCTTTGCAAGTATTTATGATTTGAGTTAGTGTTTTCTTTATTAGTTTAAAAGTTTTTGCTATAATGTGGGCGTTCTCTTGAAAGGAAGTATTATTATGATGTTTTCAAAAGCAGTCGGTATCGATTTAGGTACCGCTAATATGTTAATTTATATCAAAGGTGAAGGAATTGTTATTGATGAACCTTCAGTTGTCGCGTTAGATGCAGAAACAAAGCGTGTTTTAGCTGTTGGTCATGATGCTAAAGATATGCTCGGAAGAACTCCTGGTCGAGTTCTCGCAATTAGACCGCTTAAAGATGGTGTGATTGCGGATTTTGAAGTGACTGAAATTATGTTGGCTTACTTTATGAATAAGCTAAAGTTAAAAACTTTATTTTCTAAACCGACAATTCTGATTTGTTGTCCAAGCAACATCACTTCGGTGGAAAGAAATGCGATTAGAGATGCTGGTTATCGGGCAGGAGCTAAAACAGTTTATATCGAAGAAGAACCAAAAGTTGCGGCAGTAGGTGCTGGACTAGATATCTCAAAACCATCAGGGAATATGGTGTTAGATATAGGTGGGGGAACCACAGATGTCGCAGTGTTGTCTCTTGGTGAAATTGTAACTTCTACGTCACTTAAAGTTGCAGGAGATACATTAGATCATGATATTATTAAGTATGTTAAAGATGAATACAAGCTATTAATTGGTGATCGCACTGCGGAAGAAATTAAAGTACGAGTTGGAACGGTATGGAAAGATGGTCGTGATGAAACCATTGATGTATCTGGGCGTGACTTAGTTACTGGATTACCACATACAATTTCAATTAAATCGAGTGAAACAGAACTAGCAATGAGAGAGTCTCTCGCAAATATTATTCGAGCTGTCCGTACGGTTTTGGAACAAACACCTCCTGAACTATCAGCAGATATTGTTACTAGAGGGATTGTGTTAACTGGTGGTGGGGCTCTACTTCATGGTTTAGACCAATTATTGATGAATGAACTTTCGATTCCAGTGTTTGTTGCTCAAAATGCATTAACTTGTGTTGCTGAGGGAACAGGAATTATGTTGGAAAATTTAAAAAATGCTCGTTAATTATTAAAGCAGTAGTCATAAGTACTGCTTTTTTTCTAAGTTGCTTAAGATGATAAATCCAAAGTATGTGCTTAAATAATTTCTAAACAAAAGAGTTTCATGAAAAACAGATTAAAAATACATGGCTTCCATTTCATGAAGCTTCATCACTTT
>JAAYEW010000086.1 GCA_012728555.1 Erysipelothrix sp. | reverse complement strand
AGCAAAGACCCATCCACCGATTAGTAAACTTTCTCTTAACACTCGAAAAACAATGGACGTCGACTGATAATCAAAGAGTAAACCATAAACAGTTAAAAGTGATAACGAAACAATCAATAATATTGATGTACGTAAATATCTCTTGGTGATCTTGGTCTCTAAGCGATACATGGAATCATAGTAGTTTCGAAAACTCTCACGGATTTGTGTTTCTTTCAAACCATTCGCTCCTTCAAAGTCAACCGTATATGTGATTTGAAGCTTTTTACTTAGAGGAATATCTGAAGAGCAGAGATCTAAGAATTGAACAAGTTCAGAATTAATGTCACGCTTCTTAAAGGCAGAATTGTCCCATTCGTGAAAAAAATCAAGATATTCATCCAACGCAATATCAATTATGACACGATTGGTTGTGGGGTTGATGCGATACAATTGCTCGTAATCTTTTTCCTTTTTCATTGATTTAATTATACAACAAAAAAAAGAAATCAAACTAGAAATAACGATGTTGAAACGATTCAATGCTTAAAATGACAATAATCAAGAGGTTGTTTATGAAAATAATTCTGATCTTGTGATTATTAGTTAGTTCCTAACAAATTAAAAAAATAACAAAAACAAAATGTATTGACATATGAAAGCGCTTTTAGTATATTGGAATCAAAGGTGAACGAGCGTTCATATGAATGTGGGTTCACGGACAACTATGGTTATCTAACTTAACAAAGTTGTTTTAATTGTGCCCAAAAGGCGAGGAGGAAACATGAGATTAGAAGGAAAAGTAGCAGTAATCACAGGAGGAGCAAGAGGGCTCGGTCAAGCAATGGCAGAACTCTTTGTTTCTGAAGGAGCGAAAGTTGTTGCCTTAGACATGGGCGAAATGACTTATCAAAACGATTCTGTAGAATTCATTAAATTAAACGTGACTGATTCACAACACTGTGAAAGTGTCTTTAATGAAATCGTTGAAAAATACGGACGCATCGATGTCTTGGTGAATAACGCAGGTATCACACGCGATGCGATGACTCGTAAAATGACTGATGAACAATGGGATTTAGTCATTGATGTTAACCTTAAGGGAGTGTTTAACTTAACTCGTCACATTGGACCGTACATGGAAGCACAAGGTGGTGGATCCATCATCAATATTTCGTCCGTCGTCGGAACTTATGGAAACATTGGTCAGGCTAACTATGCAGCAACTAAAGGAGCAGTGGTCTCTTTAGCTAAAACATGGGCTAAAGAATTTGCTCGCAAAGGAGTCCCAGTTCGTGTTAACGCTATTGCGCCAGGATACACGATGACCGATATTTTAAAAACGGTCCCACAAGACTTACTCGATAAATTTGCTGCGATGACAATGCTTGGTCGACTAGGACAACCACATGAAATCGCATCGGTCGCTCTTTTCTTAGCAAGTGATGATGCCTCGTATGTTACTGGACAATGCATCGCAGTCGATGGCGGAATGAGACTATAAAATGAAACACTATCCAGTACATACAGTAGACTTAGGTACCAATGAAATGGT
>JAAYEW010000085.1 GCA_012728555.1 Erysipelothrix sp. | reverse complement strand
CTTTATTGAACATCTTAACAACCTAATCACCCTTCATCAGCGTGAGCTTGAAAACTACAAAACACTCAAACAAACTTTGTTGTCAAAGATGTTTGTTTAATGAAAAAACAGAAAAGGAGTCACTATGACAAACAATAAAGAACAAAACACACAAAAACTATATCAAGCACTCTGGAATAGTGCTGACATACTACGCTCAAAGATGGATGCAAGTGATTATAAGTCTTATCTATTGGGGATTATCTTCTACAAATATCTTTCGGATAGAATGTTATATTTTGCTGCTGATGCATTAGATGAGAAGTTTGATAGTTTACAAGATGCTCAACGAATCTATCAGGAAGCTTACAATGATGCTGAAGTTTCAGAAGATTTGCTAGGAGTGCTCAAGAGACAATTAAGTTATTATATTGTGCCAAATTTAACGTTTACTGCTTTAGTTAATGATATCAATAACAATGAGTTTCAATTAGAAACTTTAAGACAAGCGTTTAATAACATTGAACAGGCTGATTCTATCTTTGAGAACTTGTTTGAGGATATTGATTTGTACTCAAAAAAACTTGGGGCAAACAACCAAAAACAAAATCAAGTCATTTCATCGATTATGAAAGAGATTGATGTTCTTGATGTAGCGGGCCATCAAGGGGATGTATTAGGGGATGCTTATGAGTATCTCATTGGTCAATTTGCGAGCGATTCTGGGAAAAAAGCAGGGGAGTTTTATACGCCTCAACCTGTTGCGAAATTGATGACACAAATAGCAATCCATGGAAAAGAAGATAAAAAAGGGTTAACCTTGTATGATCCTACTATTGGATCTGGTTCGCTCTTGTTAAATGCTAAGAAATACAGCAGACAAGCGGGGACTATTTCCTATTATGGTCAAGAACTCAATACGACAACATACAATCTTGCTCGTATGAACATGATGATGCATGGCGTACCGGTTGCCAATCAACACTTGAGAAATGGAGACACTCTCGATCAAGACTGGCCAACGGATGAGCCAACTGACTTTGATGCAGTACTAATGAATCCTCCATACTCTGCAAAGTGGAGCGCTAATACTGGTTTTCTATCAGATGCTAGATTTTCAAGTTATGGAATATTAGCGCCTAAATCAAAAGCAGATTTTGCTTTCTTATTGCATGGTCTTTATCACCTAAAACAAAATGGTGGGGTCATGGCAATCGTACTACCCCATGGAGTACTATTTAGAGGAAATAGCGAAGGAAAGATTCGCCAACGCTTATTAGAAGAAGGTTCAATTGATACCGTTATTGGAATGCCAGCTAATATTTTCTATAATACTTCTATTCCAACAACTGTCATTATTTTAAGAAAAGACAGAAAAACAAGAGATGTTTTGTTCATTGACGCATCTCAGGAGTTTGTTAAAGGCAAAAATCAAAACATGATGGATAATCATCACATTCAAAAAATATTAGACACCTACATTAGTAGAGAATCAATTGACAAATTCTCATATCTTGCATCATTTGAAGAAATTCAAGAAAATGACTTCAATCTAAACATTCCACGTTATGTTGATACCTTTGAAGAAGAAGAAGTGAAACCATTCTCTGAGATTATTGTTGAAATTAATCAAACAAACAATGAAATTGAAACTACAAAAAAAGAACTATTTTCAATGTTAGATCAGTTGGTTGGAACAAATGAAGAAGAAGATAAAGCATTAAGGGAATTTATCGAGCAAATAAAACGTTAGGT
>JAAYEW010000084.1 GCA_012728555.1 Erysipelothrix sp. | reverse complement strand
GTTCTTTGCTGCTTCAATGAATATTTTTAAATTCGTTTTTAAATCATCTTGACCAATGTATTCTTCCATAATTGAAGGTCTTAAGGTTTCTTCTTGATAATCCGGTTCTGTGATTTCAACATCCATGATTCTTTCCATCATTATCCTCCTTGTCTCTTGAGTAATAACTGGAGTCCAATTTTTATAAGTTCAGAAACGCTTTTTTCCTTATGAATCGACAATTCTTTTTCAATCGATGTTAACTCTTTTGGTTTGTATCCAAGGTTTTTTAAACCCGAAAGGGCTTCTTGAACTTCTTGAGTTAAAATTTCTTTATTGGTGGTTGCTTCGATTAATTTACCTTTTAAGTCTAAAACCATTTGACTAGCAGTTTTAGCTCCAATCCCTGGGAGTGTCTTAAGATATGTAACATCTCCCTCTTCAATCGCTGTGATTAAACGAGTGCTGTTTGATTTAAAAAATAACCCTAATCCAAGTTTTGGTCCAATTCCTTTAACAGAAATCATTCTTAAAAATACTTCCCGGTCACTTTTTGTCAAGAAACCATAAAGAAGCATTGCATCTTCGCGGATATGTAGATATGTGTATACTAAAATATGATCACCAACACTGATTCGATCTTGTTGAGCAAAACCTATCTCATAACCAAATCCATTGTGATCGATAATAATATTGTCGGAATTTATTTCTACGACTGTTCCTTTAATAAATGAAATCATTCTATCACCTTTACTATTATATCATAACACTCCCTGTTGATGTATCTTAATCAAAAAGAAAAGCAGCGACCATGGATGAACAAAATTTACACGAATTAGCAATCTTTTATTGCGAAACAATCTTTCATAATGACTCCAATAATTAAGCCACCTTCTTAGTTGGTTGTGGAATCGTTTATCAAAATTTTGGACAAAAATTGATTATTCTAAAGTATGCTAGAGAAATCATTGTCGACAGTTAAGAAGATTTTTTAGCCATTGATGATTCAGATGAATGTAACTAAAAAGTGTCAAGTTGAAGTGACCTTATCTTTCTGCAAGATTTTGGTTCACTTCTATTGACACTTTTTTTATTCTACAAATTCAAATTGTATACTTTCAAGAAGTATGGTATCTCCGTGTTTAACACCTTGTTGGCGCAAGTAATCATCGACCCCCATTTTACGTAATAAATGCGCAAATCGTTGAATCGAGTCTTCACTATTTTCGTTAACTTGTCGAAACGCTAATGTGATCTTTTCTCCAAATAAATGCCATGTATTCTCATCTACTTGTTCTACGTCGTATCCTCGTGCTTCTGGTACAAACTTAAAGACAACTTCTTCTGCTTGGTCGATTCTACTTTCAAAGGTTGTTGGTAATATTGTATCTAGAAGATAGGCTACTTTATAGATAAGTGCTTGTACACCCTGTTTTGTTAAAGCGACAATTTCAAAAACTTCGACGTCGGGATAGGCTTTTTTAAAACGTTCAAGATTTTCTTTTGATGATTCTAGATCCATTTTATTCGCAGCCACTACCATTGGTCTTTCGAGTAATCGATACTCATATTGTTCAAGTTCATTTTTGATTATTTCATAATCAAGTAAAGGATCTCTTCCTTCTGAACCAGACATATCGATAACATGGATTATGACGCGGCATCTTTCAATATGTTTTAAAAACTGATGACCTAAACCTTTTCCTAAACTAGCATTTTCGATAAGTCCTGGTAAATCTGCCATGACAAACGAGCGTTCGTCTCCAACATTGACAACACCTAAATTCGGAACAAGAGTAGTAAATGGATAATCTGCTATCTCTGGTTTTGCTGCAGATACTACTGATAAAAGGGTTGATTTTCCTACTGAAGGAAATCCTGTAAGACCGACATCCGCTAATAATTTTAGCTCTACTTCAATGTCGAATTCTTCACCAAGCGAACCGACTTCTCTATATTCAGGAGCTGGATTTTTGGCTGTCGCAAAACGAGCGTTTCCACGACCTCCTTGACCACCTTTAGCGATAATAGCTTGTTGACCATCTTCAACTAAGTCTGCAATAACCCGGTTGTTATCTAGAGATTTTACAACAGTACCTATCGGTACTTTAATAACTAGATCTTCTCCTTTTGCTCCGTGCATTCTTTTGTTTTTCCCATTCTCTCCAGCTTTTGACTTTAAATGATGTTGAAAACGCAAGTCCAATAATGTTGACTTATGACTATTCGCTTCAAAAACAATGTTGCCTCCGTCTCCACCATCACCGCCGAATGGACCTCCGAACTCAACATACTTTTCGCGTCGAAAAGAAATGAGTCCATCGCCTCCATTTCCTGCTTTCACATGTAATTTTACTTTATCTACAAACATACTGATCCTTTCTACGGATTAAAAAAGTCCCCATGATGGAGACTTATTAAGCTGCTGGATAAACTGAAACTTGTTTACGTGTTTTACCAACACGTTCAAATTTAACTACTCCATCGACTTTTGCGAATAGAGTATCGTCACCACCGCGTCCTACATTTTCACCTGGGTGAATTTTTGTACCACGTTGGCGATAAAGAATTGAACCGGCGCTAACCGTTTGTCCGTCCGCTCTTTTTGCTCCAAGTCGTTTAGAATGGGAATCACGTCCGTTCTTAGTAGAACCTACTCCCTTTTTCGAAGCGAATAATTGGATATTTAAAGTGAATTTCATCCTACTACCTCCTATAGTTTATTTGGATATACTGAGGATAAACCTCATGTATTGTTCTTAATTGAATCAATCCAACTTGAAGAATTGTATTCCCTCTTTCTGTTGGACTTTTTGTTTCGACTTCAATGAATGCAGGATTGTCTTGTAATACATAGTTGTATCCTTGAATACCAAGTTCAACAAAACTATTCAACAAACCAGTCATAATTGATGAAACACTAGCACATACTAAATCTTTGCCTGGCTCGTTATAATATGCATGTCCACTGACAGAGATTTTAGTAATACCAGATTCTTTTTGATAAACCACAACTTGAATCATTATTAAGCGTTAATTGACTTAATGACTAAACGAGTATATGGCTGACGATGACCTTGTTTACGATGAGATGAACCACTTCTTGGACGGTATTTGTAGATAACTACTTTCTTACCTTTTCCTTGTTTTTCAACCTCAGCACTCACTGTGGCACCTTCGACATAGGGTGAACCTACGACAAGTTTACTTCCATTCATAAGTAAAACCTTATCAAAAACAACTTCAGCTCCTTGTTCAACATCAAGTTTTTCAACCCAGATTTGTTGACCTTCTTCAACACGAATTTGTTTTCCACCTGTTTCGATAATTGCGTACATATTGCACCTCCTCACTTTTCTATGACTCGCCATCAATGGTGTCTTTACGAACTTAAACCATTGGATGAGCGGTTGTACTTCTACAACACGTCCGCTTTCACACTAAAAGCTTCTACATTTTAACATATTGATGATAAAAGTAAAGCAAAAGATACTGCTTTCCCAATTTTTAAAGTAACTTCCGTTTTCTCTTAGAAAAGGAAGCATTACATGAAGAAATCAGCACCTCAATATCATCTTACTCTTACCCAACGAATTGCGATTGAAGCTAGCCTACTTATTAATCACAAAGCTAAGGACATGGCCCGTCAACCTAACACCTAGCCTCTTAAAATTAGTGATTAGATTATACCATCCCTAGTCACACGAAGCGGAAGTTAGTCTCAAAAATTCCTAAAATCCGTTGTTTTCAACGTGTTTAATCGTCATTTTATCTACACTTGAAGTATAGCCATGTCTTCCTTTTTTAGCAAGATAATCAATCAGATCGATTTTATGACCTTCAAAAGTCCTCTAAATACTGAACTTACTGACGTGATTATTTTTTATCAACTATAGTGGATTTTACTTTCTTTATCAACCTATAAAAGATATTAAATAAATGGATTCCCTTTAGTTTTCTTCATTCGTCGAATCGTATGTGACCTATGAATCTTCACACTCTTAAAGGGAAGAGGTGAAAAACAAGCAAGAAAACGAGCAGAATACTCCTTGTTTTCATCAAACACTAATTTCAATTCACTTAAGGCTAGATTTGATTCATAGGCTCTAACCATGACTTCATGAAGCCTGTCACTTGGATAGACTAAGTAGAATCGACCGTTTGTTTTAAGTAATCTTTTGACATGAGTAAAAAGCTCTTCCAAGGTTAAATAATCTTCATGTCTTGCTGCCTTTAAATACTCATTTTCATTTTTGAGCTGATTATTTTTTTGACTAAAATATGGGGGATTACAAACAATAACATCGAATGGTTCATCTTCGAATGTTTGAAGTGAAGCAACAAAAAAAACAGCATTAACATTATTGTCGAACGCATTTTGATTCGCCAATTCAATCGCCTTCGAATGAATATCAATACCAACTAGTTCTTTAGGTGTGTAGCGTGAAGCATAAAGAAGTAATGCTCCATTGTTTGTTCCTATATCTAAGAACCGTTCATTCTTTTTAACTTTAATAAACTCTCCTAACAACACTGTGTCACTATTAAAACGAAACATTTCATTGCTTTGAAGAAGTGTCAATGTTGTGTTTGGTAAATAATCCCTATTCATTTCGGTCACCATTTTTCGACAAAGGAATCTCAACAAAAAACAAAGAATATTTATCAACTTCAGAAAGAACACCGTACGGATAATTGCCCCGTTCACAAATCGCTTTGCAAATTGCTAAACCTAAACCAGTTCCTTTTTGGACACGTGCATAGTTTTTGTTGACTTTATAGTAGCGATCCCACACATAGGGTTTTTCTTCTTCACTGATCCCTGATCCATGATCGATGACTTCGATTCGAGCATATCCGGTCTCTTCAATTTCAATTAGCTTCACAAGGATTGTACGATCTTCACCGACAAATTTTATGGCGTTACTTAAATAGTTCATAATCACCTGACGAATTTTAACTTCGTCCCCAATGACTTTCTTCGAAATTTTACCAACTTTTTCAATCATAATAGATTGTGTTGAGGTTGTTGCTTTTAAGGATTCAATCGTTCGATTCACAAGATTGTTGATATCAAACTCTTCAATAATTAACCGTGATGTTTTTGATTGCATTTGAGATAACGTCATCATATCACTCAACAAACGATTTAGTTGTTCAACTTCTTCTATAATTATTTTTAGATGCTTTTCTCTTTTTACAGGATCATCCCCAGAAATGTCTTGAATAAGCTGAGCATATGCTGAAATACTCGTTAAAGGAGTTCTCAAATCGTGAGAAATATTTGCTAGTAAGTCAATTCGCAAATTATCTGTTTTATTAATTTCTTGAGTGGCGTAATTTAGTGTGCTCGCTAATGTATCAATTTCTAAAAATCCCCCTTTTTCGAAAATGATATCTTTTTTACCTCTTGCTAAATCTTGAGCAGTCTTGCTTAATCGATTAAGGGGTTCAGATAAGAGTTTTGATAATAAAAGTGAGATCATAATCCCTAAAATTAACACTCCGCTTGAAATATAAAAGAATTGTTCTTGTAGTACAAAAATGGTTGAGTCTAATAGTTCATATGGGGTATTGATAAAAACATAGAAGTTACGATTATTGATTACAAATCGTTGGGCATAAAAGAGTTGGGATGAGATTTGATCGTTAGGCGTGACCGTAAAATAGTATGATTTACTTTCTTGTTGATTCACCATTTCCATGTATTGATTCATAATCGGTGATGGATCTCGGTATGATTGAATTGTAGGTTTGATTAAATAATGCAAATAACAAGAAGATCCCATCGCATTTGCTTCAAGTTTTAAGATTGCTGAATCATCAAAAGCATAAAGACAAATATTATTTTGGCGAGTATACAACACTAAATCGTTATATTCTTGGGTATATTCTTCGTTGTTTGCGATATTGGTTAATGGAGTTTCCATTCGATTAGAAATCGTTTCAACACGACTTAAGGCTTTATTTTGATAGAACGATGGAAGCAGAAAAATCTGTAAGACATACACTAAAAATAAAGTAATACTTACAAAAATTAACATGTAAGCAAATAGTCGAAAACGGATTGATTTCAACCAGTTAGTTATCCACTTCAAAAAGATACCCCATTCCTCTCACGGTTTTTATGTATGAGCGACATTCTTTTAAATTTTTTCGCAGAATTTTTATATGCGCATCCACTGTACGGACATCACCAACAAAATCAATTGACCAAATAGCATCAAGCAGAGTCTCTCGACTTAATACTTGATTTTCGTGTTTCACTAAATATAGCAATAGATTATATTCTTTAACTGACAAGTTTTCTCGCTCTCCATTTATTTCTATAAAGCGACCCATCGTATCAATGACAAGACGACCGTATCGTAAAATTGATTGTCCACCTGCTTTGTCAATTCTTGACGTTATGACATTTAATCGAGCCATTAATTCTTTTACTGAAAACGGTTTTGTCATATAGTCATCGACTCCCATTTCAAAACCTAGTAACTTATCTTCCTCACTATGACGCGCTGACAACATCAATATTGGAACATTTTTCATTTTCTTAATTCGTCGTGTGGTATTAAAACCATCCAGATCAGGCATCATAACATCCATAATAATTGAATCATAATCATTGTTTTTTACTAGTTCAATTGCTTTGACACCTGTAGAGGCAAAATCACAGATATGACCATATAGTTTTGCATACTCTCCAACAATATCGTGAATGAATGTTTCATCATCAACAACTAAGATTCTCATATATTTCCTCCTTTAGATAACAATTTTAGCGATTTTAAAATCAAATTTCGGTTTTCTTGTTGATTTCCTTCAATAATAACACAGTTAAATCGATTTAAATCCGCTTGATACATCTGATATTCTCTGCTAAATACCACCATTTCTAATGAGTCTTTTTCATCTTCAACTTTAACAAATGCCATCAACTCACCTTTCTCGGTTTTAATTTCTTTAACATTAAGTATCATTGCTAAAAAGCGATAATATCCATGACCAGCATTAACATCAAGAATTGTTTCTTTAATTTCAGGATATTTGATTCTAAAATCTAGAAGTGGATGAAAACTAAAGTGAAAACCAAGAACCTCTTTTTCTTTTGAAGATAAATAGGTCTTATTATCGCTTACAGTTGTAATGATTGGTTGACTGACTAAATCATAATTAAGTAGTGTTTCCTGTTCAAGTTCAACTTTAACAATCGCAGCATAAACTAGTGCATCTGCTAAAGTAGCAAGCATTGTTTGACGACTCAATTTAAACTCATCAAATGCACCAGCATAGATTAGACTTTCAAATTGAGCAACAGTCAATTTTATGACATTTAAGCGAGCTACACAATCGAAGAAGTCTTTAAAAAGACCTTTTTCATATCGATTTTTCACTATCTGATTTGCAGTCAAAGTACCAATTGATTTCACCATTGACAAACATAGTCGGATTGCCCCTTTTTCTAATGTGAAATCAGCATAAGAATGATTAATAGAAACACCCAATAACGTAATATGGCGTTTCTGACATTCATCAAGTGTCTCTTTTAATTTCGTGGAGCTTCCCACTCCTGAACTCAATAATGACTTATAGAAAAACAGAGGATAGTTTTGTTTTAGGTAAGCCATTTGATTTGCAATCAAACCATAGGAAACAGAATGAGCTTTATTAAACCCATAGCTTGCAAAGTTCTCCGTATAATCCCACAACTGATGAGCAAGTTCGGCACTATAACCATTCTTTTGAGCACCACTAAGAAACTCATGTTTCATTGATTTCATCTCACTCATATCTTTTTTGCTCATGGCTTTTCTTAAGATATCTGCTCGTCCATAGCTAAAGCCCGCAAATTGACGAGCAACTTCCATGATTTGTTCTTGATAAATCATAATACCATTTGTACTTTCAGTAATCCTTTTAAGATCAGGATGCAAGTACTTAACACTCATAGGATTGTTACGATTCTGTATGTAATCACTGCGAAATTGCATTGGACCTGGTCTAAACAAAGCAATCGTATCGACAATATCCATAAATGACTTCGGTACTACTTGTTTAATTAGTGCACTCATTCCATAACTTTCGAGTTGAAATATCCCAAGTGTATAACCACTAGCTATTAATCGGTAGGTTTTAGAGTCTTCTAAAGTAATTTTATTAATTTCAAACGATGGATTTTCTTGATGAATTTGTTCAACAACATCATCGATAATGCTGAGGTTTCTTAATCCTAAGAAATCCATTTTGATTAATCCCATTTCTTCTAAATATTCCATTGCATATTGGGTGCAGAGTGAACCATTTTCTAGTCGGATTGTCGCGATAACTTCTTGTAGTGGTTCCCTACTAATGACAATACCGGCAGCATGCATCGAGCTCTGTCTTGGAATTCCTTCTAGAACAAGAGCAAGATCCATAATTTGTTTTGCTTCATCGCGAGTATTTAAAATCTCTCTAAGTTTACCATTTGTTTGAATAGATTCTCGCAAGGTTGCTTTCGGATGATTTACTAGATTCTTTGAAATGCTTTCTATTATTCTTTGATCTTTTCCTAATATTTTTCCAACGTCTCGTATAACTTGTTTTTGTGATAAAGTACTAAACGTTATAATGTGGGCAACATAATGATCCCCATATTTGCTTCGTACATACTCTATGACTTCATCTCGACGTTTGTCCGAAAAATCAATATCAAAATCCGGCATTGATATGCGTTCTGGGTTTAAGAAGCGCTCAAAAATTAAATTGTATTCAAGTGGATCAATATTTGTAATTCCAAGACAATATGCAACCAGGGATGCTGCACCACTTCCTCTACCTGGTCCGACACTGATTCCATTTTTCTTGGCGAACAAAACAAAATCATAGACAATTAAAAAGTAATCTTGATAATTCATTTTGGTGATTACATCGAGTTCATAGTCAAGTCGGTTTTGGTATTCTTGAGGAACATTTCTGTTATTGAATCGTTTTTTCAGCCCTACTTTGACCAATTCGGACAAATAGACAGCAGATGAAACATTAAACTCATTGATTGTTTGTGGTAACGTTGTCTTGAATTCACTTAAATCAACCGTATGTGTTTTACCAATTTCAAAAGAGACTTCTACACTTTCTGGTGGATAAATTGCTTGTAACTCTTTGGAATCCAAAAGATAGCGGTAAGGTTGAGATATTAATGTTTTATCATTGATATTAATTTGTTTATCAATCGCTCTTAGTGCTTTATAGTTATAATCTTCATCTGGATTTGCGTAATATACCTTAGGAAGTGCAACATATGAGATATTATTTTTTTTCAGATGATTCATCAATGCAGTGTTTTTTTGTTTAAACAAAGGCGATTGTTGCATCGAAAAGCCAACTAAAAATTCTCTAAAATACTGTTGATAAATGTTTATTTTTGATAAGCATTCTTTTAAATCATCTTGAAGCATATCAACTTCGATACTACTATTTTCTGTACTATAAATGACTGTGCAGTTTTTAGTATTTTTAATAAAATCGTTGGTTGTTAATCCTTGATCATTAATCATTGAAGAAAGTTTAATTAATTCTTTAAATCCTTGATTATTCTTTGCGATCACAAAAAATTGTTCTTCCTCATCAAATATTATATTAATTTCTAGTCCAAAGAGCGGCTTTAATCCATATTTTAAACTTGTTTTATAGAAACTGACTGCCCCAAAAAGAACTCCATTATCGCTTAAGCAAACAGCATCATATCCTCTTTCTTTAGCGAGTTTACAGAGTGTTTCGACAGACATTAATCCTTGTAACAAGGAAAAACTTGAACGAGTCGCTAGCAGTGTTTTCATGAGTACCTACAAAACTTTCTGTGTTAATCATACCTTAAATGCAAGTGTCTGACAACGCAAAAAAAATAGACCCTACAGTCTATTTTTAAGATCTATTAATAATTGTTGTGTTTCTTCAAACTTTAAATTTTTAGTTGCACTAGCAAATTTATGTCCGCCACCACCAAATTTAGTTGCGATATCATTGATAACAATATTGCGCGATCGAATTGATAGATTAAACAACCCATCGGGCATTTCTATCATTAAGACCCATATTTTAGCATCTTTTCTTGATTTGTAGACATTGACAAATTCTTTAGCTTGATTGAAATCAAGTTGATACTTCGCTAATGCTTCTGTACTGACATATGCATAGACTAGACCATTATCAACGGTACATATTCCTCTTAGATAGGTGACATAATCATAAATGTTACTATCTTGTAAGAAGAGTTCATCTTGAATTTGAGCAACATCAAGCCCGCTTTCTAAAAGCCATGCTGCTAGATATAGAGTTTTTGATGTTACACTCGCAATAGTAAATGACAAAGTATCCGTTAACATACCTGCATACAAAACTCGAGCATTTTCATAAGATAATGGTTCTTTTTGAAATGAGCGAATAAATTCAGTTACAATTTCACAACTTGAGGACATAGATTCTTCGATAAATTCATAATCACCATAATTTCCTGAATATGGATGATGGTCGATTTTCACTACTTTCTGAGCATATTGGTACCTCTGGTCTGAAATACGCTCTTTGTTTGCGGTATCTACAACTAAGGCTAACGATTGTTTTATTGTTTCGTCAGTGACAAAATCGGATGGAAAAAAGTATAACAATAGAGTTCCTTCGTCTTTTCCTGTTATGTAGATTTTTTTGTTTGGAAAATGAGATTTCAACCATAAGCCGAGTCCAAAAGAACTGCCATAAGCATCTCCATCTGGATTAACATGTCGGAAGATGGTAATGGTGTCGTATTTTTCAATTAGGTTGTACAGCTTTTGGTGCCAAGGTTTAAATATTTGTGTATGCATCACGAGCAATTACTAATTCTTCATTGGTTGGTATTAACCATACTTGTACTTTTGAATCATTTAGACTAAGTAGAGTTTCTTTACCTCTGATATTTGCATTTAATTCTTTATTGTAAGTAATTTGAAGAGCTTCTTTACATTTTTCTAAAATAAGTTCTCTCATGATTGGGTCATTTTCACCGATACCTCCTGTAAAGACAATTGCATCCACGCGACCCATTTGGACAAAGTACTCACCAATTGTTTGAATGACACGATTTGAAAACATTTGTTGGGCCAAAATTGAACGGTGATCATTTTTATCAACACCTTGTTGAACATCTCTTGCATCTCCAGAAGTTCCAGAGATACCTTTTAAACCTGATTGTTTGTTAAAGATATCAATGATTTCTGATGCTGATTTCCCTAGTTTTTCCATTAAGAATGGAATGGTACTTGGGTCAACATCTCCTGTTCTTGTTCCCATCATGATTCCTGCTAAAGGTGTAAAGCCCATCGATGTGTTAACACATTTTCCGTTTTGAACTGCAGCAATGGAAGCGCCACTACCTAAATGTAGAGTGATAACATTGATTTCTTCTGGTTTTTTGCCCATTAGTTCTGCAACTCTTCTTGAAACATATAAATGAGAAGTTCCGTGGAAACCATATTTTCTGACTTTATACTTTTCATAAAACTCATATGGCATTGGATAGACAAAGAATTCTTCTTTCATCGTTTGATGAAACGCTGTATCAAAAATTGCAGTGTGTGGAACGTTTGGTAATAGCTCTTTAAATGTTTGGTATCCCATTAGATTTGCTGGGTTGTGTAATGGAGCAAATTCATTGAGTGCTACTAAGTTATTGTAAACTTCCTCGTTAAACAGAACTGAATGATTGTAGTGTTCTCCACCGTGAACAACACGATGTCCAACTGCATCAATTTCTTCTAAGTTATTTAATATTTTGTGTTCAATGAGTGCTTCTAAAACAAGGTGAACTCCTACTTTGTGATCCTTAACTGGAAGAATTTTTGAAATTTTTTCACCATTCACTTTGATGGTAAAGATAGCGTCGTCGAGTCCGATTCTTTCGACGATACCAGAAGTGATTGTTTCTTCTTGGGGCATTTCGAATAGTTGAAATTTTAGTGATGAACTTCCTGAATTAATTGCGAGTACTTTTGACATATTTTTCTCCTTTAGTCTTTCTTATAGTCTACTATTAACTTATTAACATCTTTGTTTTTTAATTGTTCTAATTTATCAAGCATTGTATTCACTTTTTTATTCAATAATACATAACCTACTTTTTCTTCGTAGCTGATCAACAGTTTTTCTACAGTTTTAATGGTATCGTAAACTGCTGATTTTGAAATTTCTAGATTATCAGCTATTTCTTGATACGATAAATCTTCGCGATAATAAAGAGTAATAATATCTAACTGTTTTGCTGTTAATAACAAAGCATACGCATCTAATAACTCGTTGATGGTTTCAAGTTTTTCAAGCATTGTCACTATTTCCATCAAGTAATGAATCAAAGAAGAGTTCTCTTGAGAATGGACGTAAATCATCCATTTGTTCACCTAAACCAATGAAGTTCACTTTTAGATTCATTTCATCAATGATACTAAAGATAATTCCTCCTTTAGCGCTTCCATCCATTTTTGTTAAAACGATACCATCGAGTGCTGTTGCTTTTTCGAACTCCTTCGCTTGGATGAGTGAGTTTTGTCCTAAGGTTGCATCGAGTACTAAATAGGTCGCATCTGGTGCTTCAGGAATGAATTTTGCCATGACTCGTTTCATTTTTGTTAACTCTGTCATGAGATTTGTTTTTGTTTGTAATCGTCCTGCTGTATCACATATAACAATATCTAATTGTTGATCAATCGCACCTTTTAATCCGTCAACGATGACTGAACTTGGGTCAGCATGCAGTTTACCTTTGAAGATGGGGACCTCTAATTTCTGAGCCCATAGCTCAAGTTGCTGGGTTGCTGCTGCTCTAAAAGTATCGGCTGCTACTAACCCTACTTTATACCCTTGTTCTTGGTACATGTAGGCAAGTTTTGAACAGCTTGTTGTTTTGCCACTTCCATTGACACCGACTACTAGAATGACTGTTGGTCTGTTGTCAGCGATTTTTAGTTGAGGAGCTTCTTGTCCATAAAACTCATTGAGTACTTGTTTAAAGACATCTTTAGCGTACAACTTTTCAGTAATTTCGTTTTCATCGAGTAACTTTTGAAAGGATTTCATGAGTTTTCTGGCTGTAGCAACTGAAACATCGGCTTCAATTAATACGACCATCATTCGCTCAATCCATGATTCATCAATTTCGCTTTCTTCTTCAAAGAGAAGTAAAAGTTTGTTAACAAATTTGTTGGTTTTTCGATCGAGTCCTTCTGAATAAATTTGTTTGTCACTTCGTGGTTTTAGTCGTTGAGTTAGTTTTTTAAAAAAAGACATTATGCACTCTCCTTTCCTTCTGATAATTGGTAAGCATCTTTAAGCTGTACCCTTAAAATATTTGACACTCCCTGTTGAGCCATTGTGACTCCGAATAAGACATCACATTGTGCCATAGTTCCTGGTCGATGCGTTACAATAATGAATTGAGTATTGTCTCTGAATTGCCCTATGTATCTCGCAAATCTTTCGACGTTTCCTTGATCAAGGGCAGCCTCGACTTCATCGAAGATACAAAGTGGAACGCTTCTTGCTTTAATAATAGCGAATAAAACACTAATTGCTATTAGAGATTTCTCTCCACCTGAGAATAACCGAATGTTTTGGATTGACTTCCCTGGTGGTTGTACATCAATGTCTATACCTGTATTGAGAATATCGTCTGGATCTTCAAGAACTAATTGTCCTTTTCCACCTCCAAAGAGTGATGTGAAGACTCCGTTAAACTCTGCATTGATTTTATCAAACATTTCTTTGAATTGAATAGTCATGATATCATCCATTTCATCGATAAATGAGAGTAAATTCTTTTTAGCGGTTTCCAATTCTGATAGCTGTTTGTTTAAGAACTCATATCGAGAGTTGACTTCTTCATATTCTTCTGGAGCATTCATATTGATTGATCCCAGTTTTGCTATTTCATTTCTGAGTAAATTAACTCGTTGGCTTGCTCCTTCTAAATCGATTTTTTCATGATGTTCTTTTGCGTAGTCGTAGGTCAATTGGTATTGGGATCCTAAACGTTCTCGAGCATTATCAATAGAAGATTCAGCTTTTGCTTTTTGAATTTTTAAGGCTGATATTTGTGCATTTAGTGTTGAGGATTCTTTTCTTAACTGGCTGTTTTGAGAAGTGATTCGTTGTTGTTCATTAGCAAGTTTTAGTCGTTCTTCTCGTTTTAATGATAGAGCATTAACGATGCTGTCTCGTTCATAATAGGCATCATTTAATGATGTAATTAGGTCATTCTTGAAATCCTCAGATTGATGTTCACCATCGATTGGGTTTAACAATTCTAGATCCGCAGATAACTTTTGAACTTTACCGAGTTTGACTTCAACAATTGGTTCAATTTGAGCAATTCCTAGTCTTGCTTCCATTAAATTAGATGATAAGTCTGCTGAAATGTTACTTAATTCATTTTTTTTGTTTTCAATTTGAACTAAACGAGCTTCATATTTTTCGAGTTGACGCGTTATTTCAGATATTTCTTTTTTTGCCATCAACAAGGATGTATTTTCTTTTTGCTTCCCACCTGCAATATTTCCCCCGACATAGAAGATATCACCTTCGAGAGTCACGATTTTATAGCGATAATTCAGGTAGTGTGCTAGTGTATTTGCACTATCGATGTCTTGACAGATTAAAACATTTCCTAATAAACTTTTTGATAAACCGACATATAGATTATCGCATTCTATAAAGTCACTCGCAATTCCAAGGAACCCTTTTACACTGTTGGAGATCATGATGTCATCATTTCCAACATAACGTTCTTTGATGGTATTGAGTGGTATGAAGGTTGCTCTTCCACTTGCGTTTCGTTTTAGGAAAGCGATTGCTTCTTTGGCGGCATTTTCATCAAGTGCTACTAAATGATTGAGTGAGCCTCCTAAGGCTGTGGATATAGCGAGTTCATAACTTTCTTTGGCGTTTAATATTTTTGAGACAACATCTTGGATTCCTGTTAAATGATGACGTTGATTCAAAATAGCATTGACTCCTGCGATTGATACAAATGGTCGATCAATCAGTTGTTGCTGATTGTTTCTTCTAACAGTGAGTTGATTGATGGTTGATACTGTTTGTTGATAAGAATTATTTAGTTCCACTAATTGATAGTTGTTTTGTAAACTTTGTTGATTTAACAGATCCACTTCTGTTTTTAGTTTTTCAAGTCGATTTACACGATCTTCGTATTCTGCTTTGGCATCACTGAGTAGGCTTTGTAATTCGGCTATCTTTTCTTGTTGATTCCCTACTTCCAGAACGTATTTACTTTTTTCATCAAGTTCTGTTTTTCTGGCTTCTAAACGAGAAATATCGTTCATCAATCGCATAAGTTTTTCTTGAGATTGATGGATTTCTGTATCGAGTGCATTGATTCTTTCTTTCTGGATACTGACATTGGTATCATTGAGAACAAGATTTGCTTCAATAGAAGCCTGCTTTGAATCCATTTCGAAGATTACTTCTTCTAAGTTTGCAATTTCTTGTGCTTGTTTATCAATTTCATGAACTAAAACTGCGACTTCTATGATTTGGAGTTCTTGCTGTTTTTCTTTGTAAAGAAGTGCTTTTTTTCGTTGTCTAGCTAATGGTGATACTTGTTTTTCTAACTCACCGACAATATCTAACATTCTTTCAATATTGTCTTGTGTTCGATTTAATTTTCCAAGGGCTTCAATTTTTCTTTTTTTGTATTTAGCAACACCTGCTGCATCTTCAAAAAGACCACGTCGATCAACTGGTTTTGCGTCAGCGAAATTAGAGATGGTTCCTTGCGATATAATGGATAAAGAATCTCTTCCGATTCCTGAGTCGAGTGTTAAATCTTGAATATCTTTTAAGCGACAGGGCTTTTTGTTAATATAATATTCTCCTTCTCCTGTATCTCGATGAAGTTTTCGAGTGACTTCTATTTCATCGTATTCAGAATTAAGGAGGCCTTGACTATTGTCAAAAATGAGGGTTACGCTTGCTACGTTCACTTTTTTTCTTTGTTTTGTTCCAACAAAAATAACGTCGCTCATCGATGAGCCACGCATACTTTTAACAGACTGTTCTCCCAGTACCCAGCGAATAGCATCTGTTATATTTGATTTACCACATCCATTAGGTCCGACAATTCCGGTAATGTCGTTGGTAAAGTTAATTTCGATTAAATCTGGAAACGATTTAAATCCTTGCATTTCAATGCGTTTTAAGAACATTTGATCTCACAATCTATCATAATTATCACTCACAATTCACTAGGGTATTTTAACACAATTTATCATTTAATTCTATCCTTATAACGCGCTAAAATAGGATGCGATTCGTTTAATGTACTTTAACCACATCCTTTTTCATATGAAATTGCCTTCTTTACTGAATTCTTATTTTATTCTCAATCACTTCTCCTAGAATTTTAACCCCTTTTTCAAGAATGTCTTGTTCGCTAAAGACCATATCTTGATAATCTTTGTTTTCTGGGTGAAGAATAAGTTTTCCCTTTTTTTTGTAAACTCGTTTGACTGTTGCTTCATCACCGATCAGTACCACTGCTATTTTTCCGTTTTCGATAACCGGCGTCGATTTAACTAAAATTTGGTCTCCTTCATAAATTCTAGCATCTTTCATTGAATCGCCGATTACATTTAAGTAGAAGTATTCATTACTGTATAAAACAGATAAGTCATCCATTGTGTTGACTTCTTGAGCGAAAATCGGATCTCCTGCTCGGATATCTCCTAAGAGTGGAATATTGAGGATGGGAGCTGCTCCATTGACTAGGACATCAAAACTAACTTCATATAGATCACACAGTCGATACAGAATGGATAGAGACGGCTCTGAGCTACCATCTTCCCATTTTTGGATGGTTGTAAATGATTTATAGCCTAAATAACTGGCCACTTGATTTTGAGTGAGCAGTTTTCTTTTTCGATAGTGCTTTAATCGTGTTGCTAGTTCTTTCATCTACTTTTCTCCTTTTTATCACTATACCTTAAACTTGAATAATTTTCAAGTTGTCCAGTTTTTTGTCTTGATACTTGAATAATTTTCAAGTAGGATAGAGCTAGGAGGACAACAGTATGGATAAAATTATTTTACACTGTGATTTAAATAGTTTTTATGCATCGGTTGAGATGCTTTTTGAGCCTAAGTATCGGGAGGTTCCTTTTGCGGTTGGTGGAAGTGTTGAAAGTCGTCATGGCATTATTTTGGCGAAGAATGCTCTTGCTAAAAAAGCGGGTGTTTCAACGGGTGAGCCTTTGTGGTCTGCCAAACAAAAGTGTCCTGATCTTGTTTTTTGTACTCCTAATTTTAAACGCTATCTAGATTTTTCTAAAAAAGTCAGTGATATTTTTCGAGATTATACCGATGAGATTGAGTCCTTTGGTATTGATGAATCATGGTTGGATGTTACTAAGAGTGTTAAATTATATGGTTCTGGTGTTGAGATTGCGAAGCTGATTTTAAGGCGCGTTTTGGATGAAGTTGGCTTAACGATTTCAATTGGTATTAGTGATAATAAAATTTATTCTAAACTGGGATCGGATTTGGCGAATGCTCAGGAAATAGTTGTGATTGATCGAAATAGTCTAGAGACTTCTATTTACCCTTTGCCTGTTGATAGTTTATTGTTTGTAGGACGTAAGACAAAAGAAAAATTATTAAAATATGGAATTGAGTCAATTGGAGATTTATGTCAATGTTCTCTTGAATTTTTGGAGCTTCGTTTTAAGAAATGGGGTCGTCTTTTGTGGCAGTGTGCTCATGGTATTGATCAAGAGGCTGTCTCTCACACGAATGAAAAAACGATGATTAAATCGATTGGTAATAGTGTTACAGCGGTTCATGATTTAAGGGATGAGAAAGATTTAAAGATTATTTTATATCGATTGTGTGAAAGTGTTTGTGAACGTTTAAGAGAACAATCGCTTGTTGCTTATGGTATGCAGGTATCTTTAAGGGATTATGAATTGAATATTGTTAGTAAACAAGAAAAATTATCGTATTTTGTGAATGACTCTCAGGATGCCTTTAATGTAGCTTATCGTTTAGTGATGTCTCTTTTTGATGATGAGCGACCTCTTCGAAGTCTTGGTGTGAAATTGTTTGAGCTAAAACAACGGCCTCAATATATACAGGCTAATTTATTTAATGAAATCAATGATGTTACCAACAGTCGCATTGATGAAGCTATGTCTGTGATTCGTAGGCGTTTTGGTCAGCAGAGTATTGGACGAGCTATTATGTTAGTTGATCCCTCACTTTCTTCGTTTTACCCAAAGACAGAACATGTCATTCATCCGATAGCTTATTTGAAATCAGGTATTAAATAATGTCTAGACAAAATTTTAATATTGATGTCGTTGTTAAATATTATAAAGATGGAACAATGCTTCCACTGTATATTATTTGGAATAATCAAGTACGGTATAAAATTGATAAGATTACTCAAATAAAAAACGGAGCTTCCTTGAAATATGGACTTCAAGGTCTCCGTTATACTTGTCAAATTCAAAATCAAATGCGCCATCTCTTCTTTGATGGAAAGCAGTGGTTTATTAGTCCTATCGACTAGCTTTACTTTTGTTTAGGAGGACTACGCTTAAGATTAAACAGAGTAATGATATCATGCCAATGACCAAAAAGAGGACGGATACCAAACTGGTATCTTCAATAACAATTGGCTGACCAGGTGTTTGATCAACATGTTCCCCAGGCTTATCCAATCCCAACTGATTCATTTCATCTTTGCTCAGCAATTGAGCATCTCCAATGTCTAAGAGAGTATTACTCTTTGTATCAAATAGATAATTCGATGGTTTTTCTCCTTGTTTAGACAAATAGAGCACTCTATAATCCTTTAGACTTTCATCTTTAAAACTAAATGCATTAAGATTAACACCACTTAATGTGAAGGATTCTTGTTTCATCCCCTGCTTAACCATATCTGTCGGTATTTTAACTATTACATATTCAGTTTCATTGATTGCTACTGTCTCAAATTTCTCACCAATAGTTTTAGTTTCTTTATCATAATGGTAGAAATTCCCATTACCGGCTTCATTAAGAGCATAAACAACGACATCCCCACTGGAACTAACATAAGTGGTAATTTCTTTACCATCTATTTCAAGGGGTTCAACAGTATACCCTTTGAGTACTCTATCACCAGTATAGGCTTGCCAGGTGTAACCTGTTCCTAAAGAAATCTTCTCAATCACCTTTTCTGGTTTTTTAAAGCTAATTGTAATTGTATTCTTTGTTCCATCTTCTGCTGTTACAACAAGACTATGACTCTTGCTTCCAAACTCAGGAAGGGATACCGTTCCATTTCCTGAAATACTGGCTTTGGTATCATTCACAGTGCCTGTTATTGTAACACTAGTAACATCCCCTTTTAAATCAACTGAATAACTCTTGGTTTCTTTGTTGAATGTAGGTGATAAAACTCCTTCAGATATTGTTAACCCTTTTAATGTTGCATCGTTACTCTTTTCAACAACAGGAGCATTCGTCACTTTGGTTCCAACAAGAACAATCTTGTTGATTGGGTCCGTAGTTACCGTACGACTAACTTCTTTACTACTTGTCTCTTTACCATCGGTGTAGGTAACAGTATAAGTAACGGTAGCTATTCCATTTTTACCTTCTTGTTTAACTACTGTTTTTCCCTTTTCTAACGTTGAATCCTTTTGTTCAACTGTTTTGAACGGAACAACAACATCAGTTTTGGTTTCAGTCTTTGTGGTGACAACAGGAGCAGTATAAACAGTAATGCTAATAGTCCCTTGAGCCTCTCCTGATCCCTGTGCATCCCCACCAATGAGTTTCGCGGTTATAACAGCAGTCCCAGCAGCTTTTGCTTTAAATTGGAACGAAAGACTTTTTGATTTACCAAAATCAGCCTTTCTAGACGATCCTTCTACACTTAGAACTTCTGTATTACTGGATGATACTGTCACTTCCCCTCCAGCACTGTCATCAACAGGATAAGTATAGGTTGCAGTAATCGTTATTGTTTCTCCAACCTTTGGATTCACTTTACTAGCGACGACATTAATTGTGCCATATGCAAGTGCTCTATCAGACAATCCCGTAAATAATGGGATTAAACATGTTAGTACTAAAATAATTTTTCTAATTTTTCTTTTCATATTCTTCTCATTTCGTTAAGTCAATGTGACCATTAATGTGTAAAAGTATTTGTCTTGCATCCAAAATATTCAGTGAAGAATCATTTGTTAATTCAGCAGAAATATTATAAGCACCCTGTAATTTTTTGTGACCATTAATGTCTAATAGAATTTCACGGGCATCTAAAATATTTAATATTCCATTTCCATCGGCATCGCCTTTAATAGCTATTGTCACTGTCTTGGACTC
>JAAYEW010000083.1 GCA_012728555.1 Erysipelothrix sp. | reverse complement strand
ATTTACACGCTCAAGTACCCGCTCTTCCCTTTTATTTGCGATCGGGTTATCGGCCACAAGGAAAGGTATTTCTTGATGCAGGCATCGAGCACATCGAATGCACCAAAATACTTCAACCATCTTTTTATAGTCAAATCGCTAAGTATTATGATGCACTTTTTCCTTTAACCGACCTAAAGAAAGCACTATTAACAAACTGGTCCAACGATTTAGTCACATTGCTTGATGTAGGTTCTGGTAGTGGTTTACAAGCACAGTTTCTATCATCGCTTGGTAAACAAGTGTTGGCAATTGATATCAATCAAGAAATGATAACCAAAGCAAAAGAGAAGAATGTTGATGTCTTGACGATGGACATGCTTGATATTCATAAACTCAACAGAACCTTTGATGGAATTTATTGTTTAGGAAACACTCTTGTTCATTTAGATGGAACAATTTATATTGAAGGATTTCTTAAAGGGTGTTTTGAGAAACTCAATCCAAATGGGACACTTCTAATTCAGATTATAAACTATGATAAAGTCATTAATCAACAACTCACATCTCTACCTACTATTGTGGTCAATAAACCGAAAATCGAATTCAGAAGAAATTATATATTTAAGAAGGAAAGAATTGATTTTCACAGTATTCTATATCATCAGAAGAAACGTTATGAAAACCACCAACTGCTGTATCCTTTAAAACATACGACTCTATTGCGATTATTAAAGAAAACTGGGTTTGATATTATCAATACGTTTGGTTCTTTTAGATTAGATGTCTTTAATAAAGATGAAAGCGAGTCTTTGATCATCATCGCTAGAAAGAGGAAATAGAAGAATGAATACTTTACCTTACAGCCCTGTTGTAAAACACAACGATGTCCTTTATGTCTCAGGACAATTACCAATGTACAACGGCGTCTTGCTTGTTGATGTTTACGAAGCAACTCTTCAATGTTTAAAGAATATTGAACCGTTGTTAAAAGAACACGGAAGCAATTTAGAAAAAGTCATAAAGATTACTGTCTTTATGACTGATTTCTCTGAGTTTGAAACAATGAATACTGCTTATTCGACAATATTTGTTAATAACAAACCCGCAAGAAGTGCTATTGAAGTCAAACGACTTCCTAAGGGAGCAGTGATTGAAATTGAGTGCATTGCTTCAATCTAATACAAAAAGAACCTTTATTGACGTGCGCCAACAATCTTGTACACAAGAATTAGGATGGGTCTTTTTTTTCTTTAGTTCTATATTTTTCAAGTTCTTTTTCAATAAATTGACTACTTAAATCTTTTCGAATGGTATCCCCCAATTGAATTGCGAGTAACGCAGTTAGTTTTCCATACTCCAGAGATTCTTCAAACGACAAATCTTTGGACAAACCATAGAGAAAACCACTTGCGAATCGATCGCTTGTTCTGTTGATATCTGTTATTTTATAAGTTTTAGAAGGTCTATCAACTCTAATTTCATTTTGATGTCCATAGCCAACAGCACTGGTTGAGCTAGTAACGATGACGTTGCTAACACCTTTTTTAAGCCACAGCTTGACTATGTTATAAAGATCTGTTTCGTTGGTCTTTAAATAAGCTTGTGATTCACAAACATTTGCGATGACTAAATAGACTCCTTGAATATTTGAAGGAATACGACTCATTTTAGCTGCCGTCACACCACAAATAATTAAACGCATCCCTGTTTCTTTTGATATAGTGATGAGTTGTTCAAAAGCAGATTGCATAATGTTGGTATCTGCAACTACAAATTTTGCAGAGAGAAGGTGACTTCGATTGAAATCAATCCAATTAGCGTCCATTCTTTTACAAATACTCATGTCTGCGAGTCCAACAATGAGTTCACCATCTTTTTGAATGACTGCTGTGTATCGTCCAGTTTGTTCGTTTACAATTATTTGAGTATGATTCATTATCATGAAGGGAGTACTTTGACTAAACAAAAATCTTCCGTTCTCATCATTACCAATAATACTCATAAGCGACACTTTTCTACCTAAGCGTCCTAAATTTTCTGCGATATTGCGAGCAATCCCACCAACAGAGACTTCTTCAGAGACAGGGTTGGATGTATATAGTTTAACTTTATTCTCTAAAACCATCTTACTATCAATATTGGCTCCACCGACACAAACAATTAGCTCATTTCTTGACTCATTGATGATATAAGCTTTTCCTAAAAGATATCCTTCATCAATTAATTGAGAAATCAAATTTGCGGTTGCAGATCGAGACAAGCCAATGATTTCTGAAAGTTCTTTTTGTTGAATAAATGGATTTGCTTTAAGGATTTCTAATATCTTTTCGTGTTTTTTTGATAAAACCATAACGACCTCCAGTAATATTTATTCATTATATGAACAAATATTCTATAGTACAACAAAAACTCTTTTGAAAAACATCTAAAAAACACACTCTTATCATCTAGAAAAGAGTGTGCAATGAATCGATCTTACTTAAAGAAACCACCCATGATGTCTTTTAGTCCATCAAGTATACTTGGTTCTTCTTGTTTCTTAGATTGGTTTTTACCTGTAAATCCACCCATTAGATCATCAAGAATTCCACCAAGGTCTAGTCCACTTGGAGATTGAGTTTCTTGTTTTGGAGCAAACTTCTTTTTAAGTGCTAACATCGATAAAATCATAGGAGCAAATTTTGTTAACAAACTAATGACTGTACCAATGTCTAATCCTGTTGATTTTGCTAAGTTTGCTTCTACCGATGATTTTTGCTCACCAAAGATATGTCCAAGAATTTTATTGCCATCTTCTTGGTCTGCCTTGTTAAAAAAACCCATTAAGTCATCTAAATCTGTTTCATGTTGATCAACTGCTTTACTCAATGATTCTGCACCTTCTTGAGTTGAAGCGTTTTGTTGTAGTTTCTTCAAAATTTCAGGAATTGCTAGATTTGTTAGTTGTTCAACTTGTTCAGGTT
>JAAYEW010000007.1 GCA_012728555.1 Erysipelothrix sp. | reverse complement strand
TCAACTAACAAGGAGTAAAGTAGTATCCTTTTCAAAGACTTTCACCAACCGTCTTCTCTCTAAATCAAGGGTTATTACTTCATGTCTTGATCATCGTTATTACTTATCAATTATAAGATTTTTGTGAACAAGTGTCAAACACTTAAAGACACACAGAAACAGGTTCCCAACAATCCATGATTTTATCAAACACTAGTTTACCATCCTTAAGATTTCGAGTCATAAACACAAGATTATTACTCTCACGATTTGCTACAACTAAACCGTTATTTACTAAGTTAAAATCTCGAGGATGCTGTCCATAACTACTGATTCGTTGGTTAAAAAATAGTAAACCCTTCTTAATTGAAAAAGAGACAATTGAGTCTTCTTTGCGATTTGAAACATATAAGTAGCGATTGTCTTCACTGATTCGAATTGCAGCACCACTCTTTTGACTATGCTTTTTAGTAGTCTTAACAATTTGTCTTAAAATAAATAAATGGCCAATCCTTTCATATACATATACTTCACAACTTAATTCAGTAAACACATAATAATAACGATGAAATTTGTCACTAATCATATGTCTTGGTCCACTTCCTTCAGGCAAACTAATTTCATCAATACATTCTAGTTTTTTACCTACTCGAAAAGTGTAAATTTTACTTAATCCTAAATCACAGACAAAAAACAAAGATTCATCACCGTTAAAATAGACATGGTGAAGCTTAGATTGTTGATTGTCAGTTTGCCAACTATCAATAACAGAATATTTACCAGAGACCTTACTATAGAGAACAAGTGTATGCTCGTGGTAGTTAGCAGTGATAACAAAATCAAGCTTAGAATGTTTAGCAATAAAACAAGGGGCCTTCTTTTCAATTGAAAGACAACTATCAACTACTCTACCTTGCTTATCAAGAACAATCATTTTGACCTCGTTGTTGTCATTTGTATAGGTGAAATAATTGTCATTATCTCTTATGACATAGGTTGGATTAGAAAAAGCAGAAAACAACTCTACAGAGTCATTTTCTACTTTGTATAAGCCTTGACTGTTTTGACTGGTGTATGTTCCAATAACCATCATTAGAAAACAAAGTTTCCATCTTTAAACACTTGAATCATTGTGCCATCGTATGTTTCGCCAAGTATTTCCATATCATGGCTTCCAAACATGAAATCTTCGTGTTGTGAAGAACGATTAGCATTGGCAGCATATAGCTCTTCTTCACTCATTTGTAATCCACCTTTTACATTCATTGGATAAGCAGCGCCTAAGGCCATATGGCAGCTTGCATTCTCATCAAACAAAGTATTGTAGAACAATATTTTTGAATTAGAGATTGGACTGTCATCAGAAATTAAAGCTATTTCTCCAATATGACGAGATCCTTCATCAAAATCTAGAAGTCTAGCAAGTGTTTCTCTGTTTTCTTTTGCATCAAAATCAACAACTTTTCCAGCATTAAATTCTAACCAGAATTCATCAATCAATACTCCACCATAATTTAAAGGTTTTGTACTATAGACACGTCCATAAACACGTTCTCTATCTGGCATGGTAAAGCTTTCTTCAGTTGGCATGTTTGGATTAAACTCTACTCCATTCTGGGCAATTTCAGAACCGCCACACCAAATATGATTTTTAACAAGTCCAACTTCTAAATCAGTTCCTTTACTATTTTTGAAATGAAGAGATTTAAAGTTATAATTATTTAATGCTTCATTATGAGCATGAAGAACGTTGTTATGTTCTTTCCAAACTGCGATTGGATCATTGTCTTCTTCAACATGAACTGCTTTTAATATTGCTTCCCACAACAATTCTACAGCGGTTTCGCTTGTTTCATTTGGAAAACATTTTTCAGCCCAACGTTTATTTGGGATAGAAATTAAGCACCATTGTGTTTTATTTGCCATCGAAAATTGTTTAAATTCTTGACGCACCTTTGGTGCCATTTGTGCGATAGCCACTTCTTGTATTTTTTGTGGATCAACACCTTCGAGCAAACCTGGAATTGGAGAATAAACATTTAAACGGCATATTTTATTATCCATCCAATATTGAGTTTTATCTAGAACATACGATTTTACTTCTTTTAATGTTTCTGTAGTAGCATTGTCATAATGAATTCGACTTGTAGCCTGATCATTCCATTCAACTAGTACTTCTTTAGCGCCAGCCTTATAAGCTTCTTCAACACACAAACGAACAAAGTAATTGCTATCTGTGTCTCCTTGAATCATTAAGGTTTGTCCAGGTTGAACATTAGACCCCATGACAACTGCTAACTTTGCATATTTTCTTAATATATTTTGACTAACCATCTGTTAATATCCTTTCGATTTAGGAAGCATTGCTGCTCCAACAATTCCTGGCTCATTTAATTGAGCTTTTTTAAATTCAACATTTCTCATTTGAGTATGAACTCTTTCTTTATATGATTCGATAAATTCATCTAAAAAGACGTCAGCACTCTTCATGACTCCACCACCTAAAACAAAAACATGAGGATCTAAAACATGAGCAACTGCAGAAAACGCAATGGATAAGTCATCGATCATTTCATTCTTAATTTTAATAGCTTCCTCATGACCTTCTTTGACTAAATCAAACAACTGACCAGCATGAACGATATTTTCGTCAATTCTTGCCCGTGCTTTACGAACCAAAGCTGTCCCTGAAGCTTCATTTTCAACAGCTCCATGATTTAAATGATTAAGTTTTGGTAAAGTAGCATCCACAATTATATTACCGATTTCACCAGCATAACCATTCTTACCAGAAATCGTCTGACCATTAATGACGATCCCTGCACCAATACCAGTAGACAAAGTAATATAGGCAACAATTGGATATCCTTTGCCTGATCCTACTAATGCTTCAGCAAGTCCAGCTACATTGGCATCATTATCCATTACAACGTCAATGTTATAGCGACTCTTAACTCTTTCAACTAATGGGAAATGCTTTAAAGCAGGAATGTTGGACGCCATATTCATCCATCCTTTTTCTTGATCAACCGGTCCTGGTACCGCAAAACCAATACCAGCAATTGTATCTAGATCACTGATTGCATCAATCTGCTTAAAAACATTCTCTAGAATTACTTCTGCGCTTTCACTGGCAAATGAAGGGGCTTTAATTTCTTGTAAAATCTGTCCATCTTCAGTTACTTTAGCAACTCTGACATTCGTTCCACCTAAATCAATACCTAAATAATGCTTCATGTTGTCCTCCTAATTCTGTTTATTTTACTTCAACAATTTTCATCATGTTTGCTGTCCCCTCACCTGTAGGGTAACCTGCTGTAATAATAACGGATTTTCCTTTTTCTATACCAAATGTTTTAGCGATGATCGATGCTAATTCATCATCATTGTGCATATTGTTTTGAATATCGCTAAAGATAGGAACTACTCCCCAATAAGCTTGTAAAGAACGTTGAACTTCTTCAGTAAACGTTACCGCAAGAATTGGAACTTGTGGTCTAAACTTAGAAATTCGTCTTGCAGTTGAACCTCCTTGAGTAAAGGCAACAATCGCTTCGACTTCATCGAGTTGAAGTGCAATGTCTGCAACAGAAATACCGATACTGTCTTGAATTGTTCTTGCTGATGATTCTTTAGCATGTACTAATCGTTCTTTATATGGAATAATTTTTTCAATCGCTTTAGCAATGGTGTTCATTGTTTCAACTGCTTCTAATGGATAGGCCCCTGCAGCCGTTTCTCCAGAAGTCATAATTGCGTCAGAACCATCTAAGATTGCATTAGCGACATCACTTGCTTCAGCACGCGTAGGACGTGGACTTGCCATCATGGACTCGAGCATATGAGTAGCTGTAATAACTGGTTTACCATATTCGTTAGCCATTGCAATCATTTTCTTTTGATAAATAGGAACTAGCTGAGTAGAAATTTCAACCCCAAGATCACCACGAGCAACCATGATGCCATCGGCTGTTTGGAGGATTTCATCTAAATTATCATATCCTTCTTGATTCTCTATTTTAGCGATTACTTGAATCTTTGGAAAGCCTTCATCTTTAAGGATTTCTTTAATATCTTTAACATCTTGAGCTCTACGAACAAAACTTGCAGCAATAAAATCTACTCCTTGTTGAGCCATAAAACGTATATCGTTATTGTCTTTCTCGGAAATAAATGGCATCGATAGTTTTACGTTAGGAACATTAACCCCTTTGCGAGTTTTTATGACACCAAAGTTTTCTACACGACACTTTAATACACCTGCTTGATTGTTAGCTAAAATAGTTAAACGCATTTTCCCATCATCGATCAGTAAATAATCATTAACTTTTACATCGTCAAATAATTCAGGAACCGAAATACTAAAGCGCTCTTTATTACCAATGACTGCATCTCTAACTACATTGACAATGTCCCCAGTCTTAAACTCGACAGATCCATTTTCCATATCACCACAACGGATTTCAGGACCTTTTGTATCACCCATGATTGCTAATGTATATCCTGATTCATGAGCAACTTTCTTCACTAATTCTATGTTTGCTTTATGTCCTTCATAATCCCCATGTGAAAAGTTTAAACGAACGATGTTCATTCCTCGTTCTGCTAGTTTTAAAACCATTTCTTCATTATTGGTTGCTGGACCTAGAGTACATATAATCTTTGTTTTTTTGACTTCTATCATTTTTTTCCTCTTTCTAAATTAAACGATCATGTAATTCAAATAATTCTTTTCTTGAAGGATTTGTCATCGATAATGCTTCATCAATGTCGATTGAAACAATTTTATTGTCTCGAATACAAATACATTCACTGCGATGTCCTGCAGCAATTCTTTCAACAGCTTTATCACCCATTCTAGTTGCAAGAATTCTATCGAATGGAGTTGGGCTTCCACCTCTTTGAATGTGTCCTAATACTGTGGCTCTACCTGAAAACCCAGTATTTTCACTAATCTTTTGGGCTAGAAATTCAGCATCCGTTATTTTTTCAGAAAGAATAACGATCGCATGATTCTTCTTCTTTGTGTTTTCATAATAACGAAGTCTTTCTAACATTTCAGCTTCATCAAAACCAGTTTCTTTAGTTATTACTATTTCTGCACCTGTGCTCAGTGCAGCATATAGAGCTAAATCTCCACAACGGTTTCCCATTACTTGAATGACGGAGCAACGATGATGAGAGCTGGAAGTATCGCGAAGTTTATCCACATTCTCGACAATGGTGTTCAGTGCAGTATCAAATCCTATTGTGTAATCGGTACTCGCAATATCATTATCGATTGTACCGGGTAAAGCAATACAATTGATACCTAGATTTGATAATGCTGCAGCACCTTTAAAAGTTCCATCCCCACCAATAACTACAAGTCCTTTAATTCCTCTTTGGTGACATACATCGACTGCTTTTAGTTGTACACTTTCCTCTTTGAACTCAGGTAATCGTGCCGACCCTAACATAGTACCACCCTTTAAAATCATATCGGAAACAGATTTTCGAGTTAGCTCAATCATATTATTTTCAACAAGTCCTCGGTATCCATCATAAATACCATAAACTTCAATTCCACGGCTTGTCGCGGAACGAACAACTGCCCGAATGGCAGCATTCATTCCTGGAGAGTCTCCACCAGACGTTAATACCCCTATTTTCATCGAAATTTCCTCCACCTTCATTTTATCAAAAATATGGTCTTGATTCAATTGAAACAAGACCATAATACTTCACGATTATATAGTATTCATTAGTCTTCTGGATTGGTGTGATGACTTCAGTTCAATAAACTCCGATAAGACTAAAAATCTTTCCATCAAACGATCTGCTTTATTTGGATCGGTACTTCCAGATGCTTGTAAATAATGATTTTTAATCGCATCTTTATCCAAATTACTTGTAAAACAAGTCAACAGCTCGTTTTCCATTCGATGATCCAAAATTGTAAACACAATTTCATCTCTTGACCAAGCCGATGGATTCTCTGCTCCAATATCATCTAGTATTAATAAATCACACCCCATCATTTTTCTCATTGTTTTTTCTTTAAAATCACTATAAGTATTGAATGATGATTTTAAATCATTTATCAGGCGATTAACTTTAATAAAACAGACTGTTTTTTTGTCATTAGCAAAACGATTAGCTAAACATGCCATCAAATAACTCTTTCCACAACCAACATTGCCGTATAAAAACAAACCTTTTTTTGTCGGGTTGACACTTAAATCAATGAGCTTAGAAACAATATTTAAATAATTAGGTGACTCATCCGCCAAATCAAGTGTTTCAAAATTGTTTAAATGAAAACTCTGTGGTAAATGGTTAATTAAATAATAATCCAAATGTTTTGTTAGATTTTTCTGTTTAGAAGATTCCTCATTGACGACATATTGGAAATCAACAACATCATTTTGATAGGATAGCTCTAAATCGTATCCTTCAATCCTAAACTCAACCATTTCTTTTTCATTTTCATAATAGCGAACATAACGATCGAACTTTGATAAATTCTTTTCCAAGACATCTAAACCCACCTCATTGTCATGAAGAAAGCGGATTACCAACGGATGATTTTTAAGTTCATTTAAACGTTTTGCGTTATAAGCTTCTTGTTGTTTACTCATCTTTAACTTTAAACCAATGTCCATTTTATTTACCTTTCTTTAGTTTTGCTAAAACTTCTTCAATTGCTTTGGGATCTGCCTTTTCTTCTGAGTCAATTTCATATTCCACTTTTTTTATAGCTTTCTTAGTCGTTCTTACTGGTTTCTCAAATGAAAGTGAATCTTTTGCATCTATAAAATTCTTAACTTTGTTTCGCTTAAATGTTGTAGCAATTTTTTCGACATAGTTTTTATTGAGCTGTCCTTTACCATTTTTTAGTGCATAATCAATGATAACGTTAATAACCGAATCATCAAAACTATATTTTGTACGAAGTAACTCAATAATCATTAAATCAGCTTCAATTAATGGAACATCCGGTTGTCTTTGTTGCAAGAACTGCTCCGCTTTCCACTGAAATGGGTCACTAACATCGCTTGGAACATCAATCAACGAGTTTGCCATCGATCGTTTTAACTTTTCAGTATCAAAATTGTTATTCATATCGATGCAATTCGCAACTTCATTGACCATTTCTCTTAGAGTTGGCGAATATCGATTAAAAAGTTCTTCAATAATTTTTAGGTTTTCACTGGTTCTCAGACTACTAGGAAACATCGTTTCTGTCGCAATCTGTAAAAAAAGTTGCTGATCAAAGTTAGATTTAACACTATTTCCTAAGACTTCTTGTAACTGTTGTTCTTGTTTCGAAGAATAGTCCTTAAAAATACTAGAATCATAGGATGAACTTATTTCTTCTCCAAATCTGTCTATTGGTTTTAGTTGAAAGTAAGCAATCAGTTCATGATAAAGTTCTGGCCCCATTTTTTGTAAATATAAACGAGCTAAAACATCATGTTTAAGAAACTCTTGTAGTGATTTTGGTGGTTGAATCATTATTTGATGCTTACCTTCATAAAAATATGTTCTGATTAATTGCAATTTTTCTAAATTATCTTTACATATTTCCAATTCATCTAAACTTAAGTGAGTGAGTTTCATCAAAAGATCATAATTACCGTTTACTTTTAAAGCATTTAACGACAGCATACTCATGTAAAGATTAAGACTACAATCTTCCATCAATGGCGCATATAGTAAAGATAAAACTGCAGTTTCATCTTTCAGTAATTCGCTTCTTCCATAGAAATTTGTCTTAATTGTTGAGAATATCATCGTTAATTCCTTTCAAATAGTGATCGACTTGAAAAAATAAATCCTCTAAATCATTATTATTGTCAAACACTATATCTGCTTTCTGTTTTTTTTCTTGACTGCTTATCTGATGTTTTAATCTTTCTTCAATTACTTCTAATGACAAGCCTCTTTGTTTCATCAATCGTTCAACACGAACTTGGTCATCGATATCCACAACAATGACTTGGTCAAAGTATTTTTCCATTTGTGTTTCAAATAACAGAGGTATTTCAATAAAAACAATTGGTTGTGTGCATTCACTAATTCGAGCGAATATTTCAGCGTAGACTCGTTGATGAATTAGTTTTTCTGCTTTATGTTTGAACTCTTTATTAGTAAACAATAATTGAGACATTACCTTTTTATTTATTTTGTTTTCAATAATTAACTCTTGGTTTGTTAGTAACTGTAATTCAAATTTTAGTTTATTATCATTTTCATACAACTCGCTAACAATATCATCCGCACTTAAAACACAATATCCTCGATTTCTTAAGTACAGGCTAACTGCACTTTTCCCAGAACCAATTGATCCAGTAATAGCCACTTTTATTCTTTTTACTTCTGACAATGTTGACAATAGTATGTACCTCTTGTGTTTATTTTAATTTTGGTAATTGGCCTTTGGCAAGTTTTGCAGATTGATTGTTGATGGACCATCAACTTTTGTTGAAAAAGACCATTCACACCTAAGGATGAAGTATATGAACGAATTGTTGTTCCACCCATCGCAGTAGCTTCATCTAATATTTTTCTTGTAGAATTAATAAGTTTTTGACATTTAATAGTACTTAATTGATTGCATTTGGTACTAGGATTAATTTTTGCATCAAATAGAATCTCGTTGGCGTAAATATTTCCAATTCCAGTAATAATGCTTTGATCTAGAAGCACTGTTTTTATTGGAACTGATTTATGACTAAATATTTTCTTTAAGTAACTGCTTGTTAATCGTGAGTC
>JAAYEW010000082.1 GCA_012728555.1 Erysipelothrix sp. | reverse complement strand
GGAATAAATTAATTGACGAATTACCTCCTGTGGATATTGTCATTACGATGGGGTGTAATGTTGATTGTTCGTATTTACCAAGTAGACACAGAGAAGATTGGGGCCTTGATGATCCAACAGGTCTTGAGGATGAAAAGTTTATTGCGACAGCAAAAATTATTGAGAAAAAAATTCTTGATTTAAAATTAAGAATCAAAAACGAGAAAATTAAATTGAAAAGCTACCTAGCGATTACCATTTATTTGCTAGGTTTTCTTGTTTAAATAGATAGACTACATACCAACTGTGATAAAATAAATCCATAAACAAACGGTGGAGAAAAATAATGAAAGCTGAAGCAATTTTAGAAGTTATCAAAGAGAGGGTTAATCGTCATCCAAACATTACTTGGGAAAGCATTGTAACCCGATTAGATTCAAAGAAACTGGAAGCTCTTGTTTGGATGGAAGAAACCCAAGGAGAGCCAGATGTCTTTGTTCTTGAAGACAAAAGGGTTGTGTTTATGGATGCTAGCAAAGAAACACCACTAAATAGAAGGAGTCTTTGTTATGATGAAAAAGCATTGATTGAGCGTCAGAAAAACAAACCGAAAGGGTCAGTATTTGGTCAGATCAATGATAAAAACCTTTCACTATTAAATGAGAGGTTGTATCGATATTTACAATCGTTTAAAGAAATTGATACAAAAACATCGAGTTGGCTAGAGACTCCAACATCAATTCGTAATCTTGGGGGAGCTTTGTTTGGCGATAGACGGTACAATACTGTCTTTGTTTATCATAATGGTGCAGATTCCTATTATGCATCTAGAGGCTTTCGGTGTATCTTATATGTTGACTAAAAATAAGAAGAAGTGGTTTTTGTTTCTGTTAGTAGCTATTGTCTATGGCTTACTATTAGTCTTGTTGAATGAACCATTGACAGAGGTTGTTAAACAAGTCGTCTATTTAATTGCTTTTTGTTTAATGTTTGTGATAATTTCTTAAGAAATGTACACCTTTTCTTGGTTTATGATACAATGTAACAAATTTATCGAGGAGGACGTTCATGAACTATACAGCACTCATTGTTGCGGCAGGCAAAGGAACACGCACTGGTTTGGGATATAATAAAATGTTCTATGTGCTGAAAAAATATCAAATGACAGTGTTGGAGAAAACAACGAAACTGTTTTTGGATGATGATCGCTGCACACAAGTCGTTATTGTTACAAATCCTGTTGATATGAAAGATATCGTTTTAGGTCATGAAAACGAAAAAATTGTTCATGTTAATGGTGGACCAAGACGTCAAGACAGCGTTTTACAAGGGTTAATGGCAACTCGAGAAGAGGTTGTTCTAATCCATGATGGAGCACGCCCTTGGTTAGAAATGGAAAACGTCAATGCGCTTTTAGAAGCAATGGAAACAGAAAGAGCAGCTGTACTTGCGGTAAAACTAAAAGATACGATTAAAGTAGTTAAGGATGGATACATTCATCACACCATTGATCGCGAACAATTAATGAGTGCTCAAACACCTCAAGCGTTTAATACCGATTTGATTATAGAATGTTACATTAAAGCGAAGAATGAAAATATATTTGCTACTGATGATGCACAGATTGTTGAGATGTGTAGCAATATTAAGATTAAGGTTGTTGAGGGGTCTTATTTAAACAATAAAATCACGACAAAAGATTATATTGACAAAAACTAATCGAAGGGTTAGTTTTTTTTAGGGAAAGGTAACTTGTAAAAGTTGAATAGATATTTTCTAAGTAGAATAGATATTTGGATTACTTTAAATTTGATGAAATACTTTAAGTTAGTTTCGTTAAGTAATCTATAGTTTTTTACAGATTGAATCAAGAGGTCAGGTGAGGCTTTGTTTTAACACTCTAGAACCTCTTGATTCAATCTATTTTTCTAAAAGATGCAACATCACTCAATCCAATATGTCGATACTTGATGATTCAAAGTCT
>JAAYEW010000081.1 GCA_012728555.1 Erysipelothrix sp. | reverse complement strand
TTGAGAAGAAATTGTTTACAATGTCAGATTTATTGCTAGCGATGAAAGATAATTGGAAATCAGAAGAATCTCAAAAGATACACAATTTACTAAAAGAAAGTCCAAAATTTGGTAATGATGATGACACAGTTGATTTTATTGTCAAAGATGTCTTTGATTCATATTTAAAACTCTTACCAGATTACTCAACCGTAAGAAAACAAAGAGGACCTCAAGTGAGCTGTTACACCATGTCGACTAGCAATATTACTTCCTATATACCCAATGGAAAAGCAGTGGGAGCGACTCCAGATGGTCGCTATGCTCATGACCCTCTTAATGAAGGATGTTCTCCAACTCAAGCAACGGATGTTTCGGGTCCAATTGCTTTAATTAATTCAGTGAGTAAATTGCCAAATGATAAAGTAGCGGCAGGACAACTTCTGAATATGAGATGGTCACCATCCACATTGCAAGGAGAAGAAAATCTAGAGAAATTCGTTGATTTCTTAAGAGCCTCTCTTTATAAAGGTATTTATCACAATCAGTTTAATGTTGTTGATAACAAAGTATTAAGAGAAGCACAAAAATATCCTGAAAAACATAAAGATTTAATTGTGCGGGTTGCTGGCTATTGTGCTCAATTTGTATCGCTCATGCCGGAGGCTCAAGAAGCAATTATCAATAGAACGCAGGTTATCTAATGGAAGGACTTATTTCAACCATTCAAGGGTATTCACTCCGTGATGGTCCTGGTATACGAAGTACTGTCTTTACAATGGGATGTGCATTGCGTTGTCAGTATTGTAGTAATCCAGAACTCTTAGAGATGAAAATAAGAACTATGGAATTAAATAACACATCGACAAGAGTTGGGAAATGGATAAGTAGTGAAGAATTGGCTAAGAAATTATTCAAAGACAAAATATTTTATACAGAAAGTAAAGGAGGTGTGACATTCTCCGGTGGAGAGTGTTTGCTTCAAAGTGACTTTGTTTATGAAACAGCAAAATTATTAAAAGAGGAAGATATATCCATTGCGATTGATACTTCTCTATATGTACCAAGACAGAACATTGAAAAAGTACTGCCTGTGGTCGATTTATTTTTAGTGGATATCAAAGCGATAGATGACACGCTTCATCAAAAAGTCACTTCACAATCGAATCGTTTGATTCTTGAAAATCTAATGTGGTTAAAAACACAACCGGTTGAACTATGGATTCGACTTGTTTTGGTAGGAAATCTGAATGATGATCTGGAAGATGTCAAGAAACGATTTAATTTTATTCAAGAACTTGGACAATCGGTTACTCGTGTTGATGTGCTTTGTTATCACAACTTAGGTCTAAGTAAATACAAAGGATTGAATATGACATGTTCGTTATCGAATGATGCATTCATTACAAAGGAATATCTACATAAGCTGAAAACACTTATTGCTAGATATGATTTTGATATTAGAATTGAAGGGGAAGAGTGATGTTACAATCGAAAAGGTACGAAATTATTCTTGATAAACTCAACAAAACAGGAGAAGTTCAAGTGACAGCCTTATCAAAGGAATTGAACATTTCAGAATCAACCATTCGTAGAGACCTATTAGATCTTCAGTTACAACAAAAATTAGTGAGAGTTCATGGAGGAGCCATTCTAGGCAGTTCACAGCAGATTTTTAGCGAATCCTATGAACTTCAGATGGATGAGAGAATGATGATTAACACTGAAGAAAAAAAGAAAGTAGCTCAAAAAGCAGAAAAATTGATTCGAGATGGACAATGTGTATTTATTGATGGAGGAACTTCCACAGTCAATATAATTGATGAATTACAATACCGTGATGTAAAAATTGTGACTAATAGTGAGCTAATTATCAAACGATTAAACAATCCAGTTGCTCAAATTACATTTCTTGGTGGAAATTATTTAGATAAATACAAGATGGTAGTAGGTCCTCTTGCGTTGATGGGGATTAATCAATTTAACTTTGATGCTTGCTTTCTCTCTTGTGCAGGAATCGACTTTGATGACAACATGAGTTTTACTTCTGAACTTCAGACATTAGAAATTAAGAAACAAGCAATGAAAAACAGTTTAAACAGTTATTTATTAGTTGATCACTCAAAAGTAGGTGTCAAAGGATTTTGTAACTTCGAAACGCTCGATAAGTTTGATGGAATTCTTATTGATGAAACTACAGAATTACTTGAAAATGGATTAGAAAATTTAATTTTAGTCAAATAGGAGGACTATAAAAAATGAAAAAATTAGCAAAAGATATGACCGTAAAAGAATTGGCACAGTATATCGATTATTCGATACTAAAACCCGAATTTACTCAACAAGAAATCATTGAAGAAACCAAGAAGGCGATACAATATGGATGCAAGACCGTTTGTATCAATCCAAGTGCTATTGAGCTGGTGAGAGAATATGTAAAAGATACAGACACTGAACTCTGTGTGGTTTGTGATTTTCCTTTCGGGGCGAGTTCGACCCAATCAAAAGTCTTACAGGCCAATGAGATTTGTAAGCAAAATATCTTTGAACTTGATATTGTTGCTAATTATGGATTGATTAGAAGTCACCGCTGGCAGGAAGTTACAGAAGACATTAAACAAGTGTGCGATGTTTGTCATGATTACAATGTGGCAGTTAAAGTTATCTTTGAAACGGATGCATTAACCAGTGAAGAAGTTGTCCAAGCGACAAAATGTGCTATTGAAGCGGGATGTGATTTTGTCAAAACATCGACCGGATTTTTTACCGGGACCAATCTGAATTCACCAAAAAGTGGAGCTTTTACAGAACAGATTCAATTAATGTTGGATACAGCACAGAAGAGAATTAAGGTAAAAGGTTCGGGTGCAATCCGAGATCGCCAACACTTTTTAGACTTAATTGATATGGGTATCGATCGTATGGGCGTAGGGTATAAATCAGTCCCAGTCGTTTTAGGGTTGGATGAATAATGTTGGATATCAAACTAGCTGTTTTTGATGTCGATGGGACATTAGTATCAAAGAATTCTCGGATATTGTTAGATTCGACTGTTCGTGCTATTCAAGAATTACAAAAGCGAGGAGTAAAAATCGCGATTGCGAGTGGTAGACCTTATTACGCCATGGAAAGAAGTGTTATTGACCGAATAAACTTTGATTATTTTATCTGTTCGAATGGGTCGTTTGTTTATGATGCAATTAATAATCATGAAATCTACAAATACATGCTATCGGATTCGTTAGTCATGCGTTTAACAACCTCTAACCAAATAGAAGATGGAGCTCTTGTTTTTCAGTTTGAAGATGCAGGATACATTTATCAAGGGTATAAGCGGATAGCCAACATGATTCAAGATACATTAGGGCGATTAGATTTCTTGGTGGATGAAAGAAAGAGAAAATTAAGACACTTGAAATCAAAACCGTATGCAGCGATTGCTTGGATTGCAGATGATCAATTGGAAAGCTATCGACAACGGTTTCCAATGTTTTCATTTACTCCGTTTGCCCAAAATTACTACGACGTTAATCCAAGGAATGTGAATAAAGCAACTGGGATTTCACATATATTACTAAGTCAAGAATGGACGATGGATAATGTTATTGCTTTTGGTGATGAACTCAATGATTTTGAGATGTTGAGTGAAGCTACTTATTCAGTTGCTATGGGGAATGCTATCGAAACGATAAAAGAAGTTGCACATTATGTTACTGATGATACCATTGATAATGGAATCAAGAATGCGTTGCTACATTTTGGCTTAATTGAAGAGTGGCAAGACGATGAATAAACGAATTTTTCTAGTATTGGAAAATCTTAACGAAACTAACAAAGAATTACCAGAAACCTATACGATTAGACGCTATCAACCTCGCGATAAACAACAGTGGTTATCTCTAATGGTCGATCAAGGGGTCATTGAAACGGATGAAGACGCTGTTCAAGCCTTTGAAGAGGTCTATATGAAGAACCTACAGTGGACCAAGGAGTGGTTATGGTGTGTAGTTGATTCAAGCGATTTAGCAATCTCTTTTTGTAGTATTAGCCTAGGGAACCACACACCATCCCTGTCTTATCGACTTCATTTTGTGGCGACTGACAAGAATCATCAACGAAAAGGGTTATCTCAAGTACTTTTGTCGAAATTGATCAAAGCCTTCACCAATCAATACCCAAAGGAAAAGCTCTATGTTGTCACTCAGCCAATTTTTGAGAATGCCGTGAAGATGTATATGCAGCTTGGTTTTGTTCCAACACTTTTACAAAGTTCATTGGTAAGTATCCAACAACAACAAGATTATTGGTCAATGTTGGGGATAAACTTGTGATAAAATAGAAACGGCAAGGAGAATTTATAAATAATTTTACTGTTGATTTAGTGACAAGACTTCATTTTGGAAAAGGTCAATTATCAAATTTAAAGAGTGAAGTCAAGGCATTAGGAACCAACGTGTTGTTGGTGTATGGAAAAAGTGCTATCAAGAAGAATGGACTTTATGAAGAAGTCATTCAACAATTGGACGGATTTAATGTAGTTGAACTACCAAATATTGATCCTAATCCACGCTTAGAAAGTGTCATAGCAGGTCAACAACTCTGTAAAACGTATGCCATCGATGTGGTGCTAGCTGTTGGGGGTGGCAGTGTCATTGATTGTTCAAAGGCAATTGCAGCAGCGAGTTGTTACGATAAAAATCCATGGGATTTAGTACTCAATCCAAAACTTATTAAAAAAGCATTACCAGTAGTTGCTTGTTTGACTAATGCTGCGACTGGTAGCGAAATGAATGGATCCAGTGTGATTAGTAATTTAAAGTCACAAGAGAAACTTGGTTTCAACAGTCATCTCATGAAACCAACGGTCTCTATTTGTGATCCAAGTTGGTCTATGTCATTATCTGCGTACCAAACAGCAGCGGGTGCAGCGGATATTATGTCTCATGTCTTTGAAAACTATTTTAGTCAAGTGACAGATTCAATGGTCTCTGATTTATTGTCAATTGGTATTTTAGAAACTGTGATGACGTATTGTCCAATAGCATTAGAAAATCCAACCGATTATGAAGCTCGAGCAAATTTAATGTGGGCTAGTACTATGGGACTTAACGGATTAACCGGTGTCGGTAAAGGTGGAGCGTGGAGTTGCCATCCAATCGAACATGAGTTAAGTGCCTTCTATGATATTACTCATGGTACTGGACTAGCTATTATTACTCCTCATTGGATGAGACACATTTTAAGTGAAACAACAGTGGCCCGCTTTGTTCTTTTAGGTAAGAAGTTGTTCTCTCTAAAGGGGAGTAACATGGAAATTGCAAAGAAAACCAATGATAGAATTGAAGCATTCTTAAGGTCGCTTCCGATTGAAAAGTCACTTGAAGAATGTCATATTGATGATTCACTCTTTGATACAATGGCCCAACGTGTTTTAATGCATAAAGATTTGAGCAAAGCGTTTGTTGAACTGTCGCATAGCGATATTGTGAATATTTTAGAAAAGAGTTTACAATGGAATTAGCCTTTGATGTCATTATTACGGATTTAGATGGGACTCTTTTAAATAAAGATAAGAAGATTTCCAAACGCAACCAACAGGTGCTTCTTCGCTTACAAGCTATGGGAGTTAAAGTGATCATCGCATCAGGAAGACCGCGACCAGAGCTGGACGGTCGTCAAGAATTACTGGAGTTAGAGAAATATGATGGGTTAGTATTGTCTTATAATGGCGCTAGGGTTGTTCAAGTCCGTGACCAAAAGGTTGTTTATAACCACTCTATTCCAATTGATCGTGCTAAAGAAGTGGTCCAACTGACTCGTCAGTTTCCTGTTTCAACTGTGATTGCTCATAATCAGTTCTCATACGTAAGTGATATCAGTGTTGAGAAATCAAAAGAAGAAGCTTCTGTGAGTGACCAAGTGGTGATTCATGAACCCTATCTAGAAAAAATCCTTGATTTTGAACCGTCGAAATTATTGGTAACTGGAAAACACGACGATTTAGTTGAGCTATCGCTTGTATTAAAAAAACGGTTTGAACATCTGGACATCATGTTTTCTGATAAGATATTTTTAGAAATAATGGAAATAGGTGTTTCAAAAGGATCGACTCTTTTATCATTGTGTAGTGATTTTGGTTGGGATATTCAACGAGTGATTGCTTTTGGAGACAATGAAAATGATATCGATTTGTTGAAAACTGCAGGTCATGGTGTTGCTATGAAAAATGCTTTCGATAAAGTGAAGTCTGTAGCTGAGGAAATTACGCTTTCAAATGATGAGGATGGGGGCGCCGTATGTTTAGAAAAACACTTTGGGTTCAGTAATTAGTATGGAATTATTAGCACCAGCAGGCAGTTATGACAACTTAATTGCTGCGGTTCAATCTGGGTGTGATGCTGTGTATTTAGGGGGTACACAGTTTTCAGCACGCGCAAATGCTTCAAATTTTGATTTAGAATCACTAAGTCAAGCCATCACTTACTGCCATCGCTATGGGGT
>JAAYEW010000080.1 GCA_012728555.1 Erysipelothrix sp. | reverse complement strand
TTCGATTGTTTGAAATCTATGGCGGTAAAGCCACTCAATTTTTATCGATGCATGGTATGATTCAATAATTGCGTTGTCGTATGGATAGCCAGGCTTACTGTAAGAACTCAAAACAGAATATTGTTTTAAAAGATTCATATATCTATTCGATGTATATTGGCTACCACGATCACTGTGTATGATCCGAATATCCTTATATTTCTTTAATACCATTTCTGTGTTACTGCTCACAAACTCGTCATCCATCTTTTTCGATACACCATAATGTAGAACTTTACGAGTGTATAGGTCAATAAATGTTATTTGATAAACCCATCCATCTTGCTTTGTATGGATATAAGTAATATCCGTTGCGATATAGTGATGAGGGCGCTCAATATGAGCATCTTTAGTATTGTTGGGAAGATCTTCATTCTTTATCTTTTTGCTACTTGCAGGCCTGTATTTACGCCTATACACAGAGGCGATATCCATATCTTTCATATAGTTACCAACTGTTCGCTCAGAGATATAAATCCCTTCAAATTCAAGCATCGCTTTTATTTTTCTTGCGCCATATATTTTATTTGAATTTAACCATATTTCCCTGATTGACTTTGAGACATTGAACTTTCTTTTTTCTTGATCAGAAATTTTTCGATTCTTAAATTCAAAATAAGAAGACTTAGAAAGCATTGCAACTCTAAGTAGTATTGCGAGTGAATGCACGTCTCTATAAGTGTCAATAAAATCAACTTTTTCTTCAGTTGTAATCCCTACTGTTTCTTTGAAAATATGGTAATGCACTTTTTTAAGACTTCGTTCTCCTCTTTAAGCTTTGCCATTTCCCTTTTAATTTTCATCACTTCATTTAAATCGGTAGTCTCATCATCTGATATTTCTATTGTCTTATAAAGCTTGATCCAGTTATAAATTGTGGGACGACTTACATTGTATTCATCACTCAGTTTTGATACAGGTTCTCCACCTTCATACATCTCAACGATCATCTTTTTAAATTCATCATTAAAGTTATTCATTTTAATCACCTTTCTCCATTTTACCACACTTACTTGTAAAGTGGGGTTGGTCCAGGTTTCATACTAACATCAACCTTTTATTATATTATTGATGATTGTAGTAATTTCCTCTTTACTGTAAATAACACTACTATAAGTAACATCAATATCTCTTGTCATTCTAGTTTCAAACCCAAGTAACGTCGATACTACAAATCCACCTTTAATTATGAATTTCTCTTTGTAATTCGAATGAGAAATCATTTGAGCAAATTCCTCCAATATAAAGCGTTGGTAAACTTCTTGGATATCTAAATTATATTCGCTTGAAAATCTTCTCATGTTATGTTTCCACGAGTCAATATTTACTTTTACCATTTTAATCTTTAACCTTTCTGTAATAAGAGCGAAATCTCATATACTTCTTCAACAATATTAAAATGCTTTGCATATTTAATTAATTTATTCATATTAGGTTTATTTTTAAAATAATTTTGAATCACATCGGTATATACTTGTAACTCTACTCTGTCTTTGCTTCGAATCATATCACACACTGTTCTTTCTTGATCATAGGTAATCACATCGTTATTTAAGTTATTTCTAACTGTCACAACTCCCATATCATATGTTTTCTGATTCACATAAAAAATATTAAAATCCTTTCTATTTCTTAAGCTAGTTCCTTGTTTAACAGTTATACAATATTTTCTAGGAAAACGATCTGTAAGATTATGAAGATAGGCCGCAGTTTCGTGACTATAAACAATAGTACTGTTACTAACTTGATAAACTCGCATCATATCAACAGTATAATCTTTATAGTAATATACTCCTTTTACAACCCTACTAATAACAAAATCATCTACATACTTCCGAATCTGAGGTTTATTATAGTATTTTTGTAACATTGAATAAGTTAACAGTCCATTATTATCTTTAGAATATTTTTCAATATCAATTGTCATATTACCACTTTCCTTTCGCACAGTAATTATGACACATTACTGTACCATAAGTAATAGTAAACTTTATTACTAATAAGCCATGATAATTATCCCTTCATCAAAATGATAAATTAACTTGAATTAAAATGATTGTGTTTTTGACCAAAAGAACAGAGCGTTTCTATTTAAGTATTAATTGTAGAGGTTAATTCTGCTGCTTTGGTGCTACCTTATTGCGACTTTATGCTACTTTTCCATAATTTCTAAGCATCAAAAAACCCACTGAATAGTGGGTTTTTAGTACAAAACATGTAATATAAATTAACGTTTTGAGAATTGTGGTGCTCTACGAGCTCCCTTAAGTCCGTATTTTTTACGTTCTTTCGTACGAGAATCACGAGTTAAGAAACCAGCCGCTTTAAGCGTAGGACGATAATCGCCACCAGCTTGAAGTAGTGCTCTAGAAATACCATGTCTCATCGCTCCAGCTTGTCCAGTATATCCACCACCATATACATTGATACTTGCATCAAAAGTACCTTCTGTATCAGTGATTTCAAACGGAGCACGAACAACCATACGTCCAAATTCAGTTGGAAGGTAATCATCAAGTGAAACACCATTTACTGTAATCACACCAGTTCCTTGAGTTAAATAAACTCTAGCAACTGAACTCTTACGACGTCCTGTACCTAAATATTGTACTAACTTTGTAGATTTAGCCATTTGATCTCCTTCTAACCTTTAATTTTTAGCTCTTGAGGTTGTTGAGCTTGATGTGGATGGTTTGGTCCTTTATAAACAAATAGGTGAGTTCTTTGAACATCTCCCAAACGTGTATGAGGTAACATTCCGTGGATTGCTTTTTCAACCCATTCAACAGGATATTTTTCTTTCATAATACCCGTAGAACGTGTTCTAAGACCCCCAGCATAACCAGAGTGTCTGTAGTAAAATTTCTTCGATTCTTGATCACCAGTAACAATTGCTTTCTCAGCATTCACTACAATTACGTAGTCTCCACCTTCAACATGCGGTGTATAAGTCACCTTGTGTTTCCCGTGCAAAATATGAGCAACTTCTGAAGCAAGACGACCTAAAGTCACTCCCTCAGCATCAACTACATACCAGTTTCTGACAACCGTAGAAGGTTTTGCCATCGTTGTTTGACGCATTTTAATTTCTCCTTTTCCAAAAGTAGTTTCCGGGGCTACATTTGGCTTGAGTGCCACGCTTTATAATAGACTTTTTTAGTCAAGTAGTCAAGAAGTATCCCCTAAATAACTCACTTATTTAGTAGTTTTGTTAATAGAATCTAGTAATAATATTTTACTTGAGCTGTTCAGTTATCACTTTTTCATTGGTGTCCATGAACCTAATATCTAGTCAACCTTTTCACTTGTCTTAAACTGTGTTTCATACAGCTGAGTATACAATCCATCTTTCTGTAACAATTCAAGATGTTGACCGCGCTCAACAATTCTACCTTTTTCTATAACAAGGATTTCATCAGCAGCTAAGATTGTCGATAAACGATGCGCAATCACGATGCTAGTCTTTTCTTGAATCATCGGAGCTATCGCCTCTTGAATTAAATTTTCAGCAATCGAATCCAGTGAAGAGGTTGCTTCATCAAAAATAACAACTGTAGGATCCTTTAATAAGACTCTCGCAATCGATAAACGCTGTTTTTCTCCACCGGATAACTTTAAGCCTCGGTTACCAACAACCGAATTGTATTTTTCTGGAAGAGACTCAATAAAATCATGAATATTCGCTTTCTTACAGGCATCCACAATCATCTCCATCGTTGCTTTGGAGTTCGCATACAACAAGTTATCTAAGATTGTTGAATTAAATAGGTACGTATCCTGAGTCACTAGTCCAATGTGATCACGAATAAACTTTAAATCCAAATCCCTCACATTATTCTCTTCAAACAAAATAGATCCACTTGTCGTATCATAAAGTCTTAAAATCAAATTTATTATCGTGCTCTTTCCAGCACCGGATGGACCAACAATCGCAACACTCTTACCACTCTTTAACTCAAAGGTTACATTATCAAGGATGTTTCTTGATTCATCGTACGCAAAACTAACGTTTTCAAATCGAATATTACCACTAAAAGACTTAGGAACAATCGCATCGATTTTGTTTTCAACCTCAACTTGCATATCTAAGTAACCAAAGATTCTAGAAAAAAGAGCCATTGATCGAATTACTTCCACCTGAGTATTTAACAATGAATTTACAGGTTGATACATTCTCGATAATAGTGTCACCAAAACAGTAATGTCCCCAACAGTCAATGTCGAATCCACTTGCATCATAAGTATTCCACCAACCAAGTAAATTAACATTGGTCCGATACTAGAAAACGTAGAAATTAAGACACGGAACCATCTTCCAGCTAAACTTTGTTTAAGATGAAGCGAAATCATTTTCTTATTTGTTTTTTCATATTTATTAATCTCATAGTCATGGCGATTAAAAAGTTTCACCAACAATTGACCACTAACCGATAAAGTTTCATTTAATATTCCATTAATTTCATCACTTGTCTTCTGTACCTCATTAGTCAATGTCCAACGTGTCTTACCAGCACTTCTGGTAGGAATCGCAAACAAAGGGACTATCACCAAACCAACAAGTGCTAAGATCCAATTTTTTTGAAACATAGCAACACTGGCAACAATTAACGTAATGACATTGGATAATATGCTCGTAAACGTCCCAGAAATAACCTGTTTAACTCCCGAGATATCACTGGTCATTCGCGTTATTATATCCCCTTGATTATTTGTTGTAAAAAAACGATGAGACATCGATTGAAGTTTTCGATACATTTGATTTCTCATATTAAACGTAATATTTTCTGAAACCCACGTATTCAAATAACTCTCAACCAAACCAATCAAATTCCCTAATAGAGTTACCCCCACCGAAAGTCCAATCAAAAATATTAAGGTGTCAAGATCTCGCTTAATTAATCCATCATCAATAATCTTCCCTGTCAATAAGGAAGGAAGAATTTTTAAAGACGAAGAAATCCCAATGATTAATACAATCAAAGACAACTGCTTAATAAAGGGCTTAAGATAACTCGCAATTCTTTTTAGTAGACTTTTAGTAATCTTAGGACTGTTTGCCTTTTCCTCTTCTGTTAAAAAAGAACCACGACGACCCTGTCTTACTGACACTGACAATCCTCTTTTTTAAGTCCCTCAGATAGTTTTCTTAATAAACGAGTCATCGTTTCTCTTTCTTCATCATTCAAAATCTGTTCCACTTTTTCATAGAATGCTCGCTTCTCTTTTTTCAAACCCTCTAACAAGTCACTTCCTTGAGGTGTTAATTCTAAACCATATGTTCGACGATCCTTTTCATTTTGAGTACGAACAATTAATTCCTTATCAATTAATAAAGATAAATGTTCATTCAACGAAGAGACACGAATATCTAAACGCTCTGCTACTTCTTTGGTCGAAATTTTTGGGTTATCTTGGATGATATTTAAAATCCTCAAACTCCCTCTTCGAATTGGTCTTTTGTTGTGTTTTTGACGTCGAATTACTCTTGATAATCGATCAAATTCGAACATCATATTTTCTTGTTTTTGACTCACCTTTCATCACTCCTTCTTTCGTACAGGTACCTGTCAGACATATTATAACAGGTACCTGTTAAATGTCGAGAAAAAAGTGGTTTATTGTTTAATAAGCCACTCTTGAATACTTTTAGTATCATTATGAAGAATTCCACTCATAACAGCTTCTAAGATCAAATTAAGAAGAACTTTAATCTGAGGACCTTGTTTATATCCCATTTTTATGAGTTGATTTCCATCAATTTGTAAATCAGCAATGTTATAAATTAGTCTTTTATCTTTTATCTCACTTAACAAGTGATCAATCTTTACTTGTTGAAGCTGAGCAAGATACACAACCTGCTTATGATTAAACTCAGACAAGTCCTTCAGCAGCGTATAAACAGTAGTCCCTAATTGTCGATCTCGATTCTCAATCAAAAACGTAATCAGCTGTGTTCGCTTTTTATCCAACTTCAAATGAGCAATCTCTGAATTACTCAACAATAAAGCATAGCGCACTTCCAAGCTTCTAGAAATATAACTTATTGCCTCTGTTCGAATCGGCTGTCTCACAAGAAACTCAATCACTTCTTTAAAATCTTTAAGAACATCATCCACAAACTCAGAAACAATCAGTTGATTCAACTCTTGATTAATTCTCTCGCCCGCAATGTTATCTAACAAATGATAATTCTTATAAATAGCAGCTTTAGTCTTTGGTTCAATTTCAAAACCAAGTTGACCCTTAAAGCGAAGTGCTCTAAGAATCCTCAGTGCATCCTCATTAAAACGAACATCCGGATTTCCCACAGCTCTTATTATTCTTTTTTTTATATCCTCTTGCCCATTGACACAATCAATCAAACCATCAATTTCATTATAAGCTAACGCATTCATGGTAAAGTCACGTCTTTTTAAATCATCAACAAGCGAAGATGTAAACGTTACTTCTTTGGGACGACGATAGTTCTCATAATCATTATCCTTACGATACGTCGTTATCTCAACGATATTCTTATCAATAAGCACTCCCACTGTACCGTGTCGAATCCCAACATCAAAAGTCTTATAATCGCTAAACACCGCCAAGATTTCATTAGGAGTCGCATTGGTCGTAATATCAACATCATGAAGAGGCTTACCAAGAAGGTAATCTCGAACACACCCTCCTACTAAATAAGCTTCGTATCCTTGATCAATTAATCGTTTGACACCCTCATGCATCAAAAGAATCATGTCCTTTCTTTAGTCCTCAATAAACTTTACCGTTTTCGTAATGTAATCAATTTGAATCGACCCTTGTTTATTCTCAAGAATCACATCCTCAATGACTTCATAACGATACGTTAGTGAAAGATATTTTTGAATCCAATCATACAACGTCACACTAATTTCTTCATCAGCTAATCCTTGACGCGCTCTATCTCTGGCCGCAATCGCCGCTTTAACTCTTGTCTCAAAACGATCATGGACTTGATCAAGTCTTTCTTTAAACGGTTCATCAAGATGGAAGTCTCTTTGAAACTTCTCAAATTCCTTAATTGTCATATTTTTTTTCATACCCTAATCATAGCATAATTATCCCCTACAATTAAAAAAAGTAGAGCTCCCTCTACTTAATCCAATCCATTAAATACGACATTTTATCCACGACATCATCGCTATGCGATAAGTCGACACTATAACTAGGATTTCTCAATCCCAAAGCCGTCATGTTAGCAGCCTTCGCAGCCGCAACACCAAACGCAGAATCTTCCATGACCAAACAATCTTCAGGATTGACACCTAATTCTTTCGCCGTCTTCAAATAGATGTCAGGATGTGGTTTGCTTTCTTTCACCATCTCTCCTGAATAGATGACATCAAAATAATTTTTTAAGTTATTCTGATCAATCATATCTTGAATAACAGAAAGCTTTGACGAACTTGCCAGCGCAACTTTTAACCCTTTTTCTTTAATAAAATTATACGTTCGATGAAAATCAGGATTCAAAATTGATTTGTAGTTCACTGGATGCTCTTCACAATACAGTTGATGCGCTTGAAAAAATTCTTCTGGAGTTAACTCTGATTTAGCCTTGTCCCTCAGTATCTTCCAAGAATCCTCATGATTCATACCAATCAGTGGTACATAATCCTGCCATGAAAACGGTTGAGAGAGTTCATTAAAAAACTTTAACAATTGATCATAATACGCCAACTCACTGTTAACAATAACACCATCCATATCAAAAATTACTGCTCTATATTTCATTACAATACCCCCCTGTTATAATGTCCTCGCGTTACTTCGCTATTAACAACAATTCCTTGCTTGCTACCAAATGCACTCACAATCTGCTGAGCCTCAACAAGCGATTCATTATTCAATTCTACAACAAAATTATTATAACCAATGTCCATGAACTCATCAACCAGATCCAAGTTGTTCTTCACTTTACTATTCATTAAGTGAGCACGGCAAAAAATATCATGTCGAATCGAAGTAGTATAGCCTAGACGATCTTTTAAACTATAATCATGATCCTGGCACGGATGACTACACGGTTCACCCGTTTTGTTTGGACAATACTCCATCACCATCGATTCTAAGCGTGAATACAACAAGACATAAAGAGATTCTTTGTGAGTCAGGTTCATTAACTCTTGTTTATTGAGCTCTTCACTAACAAGTGTTCCACTTAACGAATCAAACAATGACAATGAAACAGAGTTAAAGATGTTTAATTTGTAGTCACCAATAACCGGAAGTTTATCCTTCAAAAGATAAATTGCGCCAAGATTACTAGTCACAACCCCTTGACAGTGTTGTAAAGAAAGAACCCAGTCTACTTCCCGTTGGGTTTCAGTCTTCATAATCGAAGGTAACCGCACCCAAAAATCAACCTCAAGCTGACTAACATCCTTTTTACTTAGCGAACGAGGATCTTGATAATAGGGATCAACAACCAAGACTGTGTCTTTAGCAATCGTCAGTTTTAAATGATCTTTGTTACCAATAATCAAAAGTTTCTGAGGTTTATCTTTATAAACAAACGGAACACTGGGTAACCCTCTTTGTTCAAGGTGAGGTGTCTGTGAAAACTTCTCATCCAACAACTCAAACAATTGACGACGGGTTTCATTAATTTGTGAAATTGGTAAGAATCCATCCTCAAAATGAGCAAAAGATATAACTAACTCATATGGAGACTCCCCACTCTTTTGAAGTTGCTTTATCACAGCTTCTTGACCCAGTGGTCGCTTAATTGCTGCTAATACAACAGGACCAAAGACAGTCAACTCATCAACAGTAACCATCAAAGGATAACCAACTTTAAAATCAACAACACAATCCAGTTGACGTTTTCTTTGATATAACTGATTCACTATCTGTTTAGATTCTTTGTTAATCTCATAATCAAAACTCTTGTACACAACATCCCCATCTTGATAGTGTTTTGGAACAATTTCCACAACCTCACCAACAACACCATGACCAACACGCTCTTTGTTCTTATAGATCTGTTCTAATTGAAATCCTGTATCATTAATTCTAAGTCCATCCCCAACACAAATATCACACTCCAACTTGATTACTGACTGTTTTATTTGGCCAATTCGAACTCCACTATGATTTGGTCGTTCAAGACTCATCATCTCTTTTTGTGGTTTATGATAAAAATATGCCTTCGTATAGCCTGTTCTTACAAAAGTAAGCGCTACGCGTTGTTTATCATAATGTTGATGGTTCAATGCTTGTCGATACATTCTCACCGTTTCCACGACATAGCCTGGTTGTTTGAGCCTTCCCTCAATTTTAAGAGAATTTACTTTTGCTGCTTGTATTTGTTGAAGTTCATCCACTAAACTCAAATCTTTAGGTGAAATTAAGTATCCATTCTCAATCTCTTGAGAATCTTCAAGCATTGTATACTTCAAACGACACGATTGTCCACACCGACCTCGATTGCCCGAACGTCCCCCAATCAAACTGGACATCAAGCATTGTCCCGAATAGCTTATACACAGCGCTCCTTGAACAAATATTTCTAGTTCAATGTCGACCGCACTCGCAATCTCTTTAATTTCTAACAACGATAGCTCTCGTGACAAAACAACTCGACTAAATCCATTCTCTTTTGCCCACATAGCTGATTCTTTATTATGAATCGTCATTTGTGTGCTCGCATGAAGCTCGATTTCTGGGTACACA
>JAAYEW010000079.1 GCA_012728555.1 Erysipelothrix sp. | reverse complement strand
TGTGTACCCAGAAATCGAGCTTCATGCGAGCACACAAATGACGATTCATAATAAAGAATCAGCTATGTGGGCAAAAGAGAATGGATTTAGTCGAGTTGTTTTGTCACGAGAGCTATCGTTGTTAGAAATTAAAGAGATTGCTGTTGCGGTTGATATTGAACTTGAAATGTTTGTTCAAGGGGCATTGTGCATCAGTTACTCTGGTCAATGTTTAATGTCCAGTTTAATTGGTGGACGTTCAGGAAATCGTGGTCGTTGTGCTCAATCGTGTCGCTTAAAGTACTCGATGTTTGAAGATTCAAAAGAAACAGAACAAGGATATCTGATTTCACCCAAAGACTTGAGTTTAGTCGATGAATTGAATCTAATTCAAGAAGCAGGGGTCACCTCTCTTAAAATAGAGGGAAGACTTAAACAGCCCGGATATGTTGTAGAAACAGTCGGGATGTATCACAAAGCATTGAAACAAAAACCGTATGATAAACAGCGAGTCGCTAGAACTTTTGTGAGAACTGGTTATACAAAAGCATACTTCTATAACAAACCACACAAAGAGATGATGAGTCTAGAACGACCAAATCATAGCGGTGTAAGAATTGGACAGATTAAGAATTCTACCATTCAACTTGAGTGTGATATTAGTGTTGGAGATGGTTTAAGAATAAATGATACAGGGTTTCAATTGGAACAAATCTATAAGAATCACAAACGAGTGAATAGTGCTTTTGTTGGTGATGTTGTTGAATTGATTCCAAAAGAGTATCATGAGAAAGATATCATTTATAAAAGCTTCGATTATGAGATTAATAAAGAAGCGAAACAAGTGATTAATAACTTGTTTCATCGCAAGCGAATCATTGATTGTCAGGTTGAATTTAGGGTTGGTTATCCTTTAACACTAACGAGTAATTCATTAAGAATTGAAGGACACACTGTGTCAGAGGCTATTAAGAAACCTCTTGAGAAAGAAACTGTTGTAAAACAACTTCAAAAAAGCGGAGATAGTCCGTATGAATTAAATGTATCATTTAGCCATTTTGAAGCAGGGTTTTTGCCTATTTCTCAAATTAACGAAGCACGTCGAAAACTATTTGACTTGTTGGATGACAACTATTCAAAGACACACAGTCTTGAAGTAAGAGAAATGATGAAGATTCATGACTCTATGAAAGAAAAACCTAGCAAGTTACTGATAATTCGTAAAAGGGAACACTTAAAGTTGACCATAGACGAAAACACAACATTAGTAGTTGATCCTTATTATCAAGATCCAGGATCCATGACCAAACGAGATGTTAGTAATCTTGAGGTAGATTTTTGGGTGAGACTTCCTTCAATCATGAAGACAGAAACTCAAAGTGAAGTCGATTGGGTACTCTCTTTGAAGCATTGTAAAGGGGTTGTCACTAGTAATATAGGAGTTATTTATTTGTTGAAAAACAAGAAACCAGTGATTGGTGATTATAAGTTAAATATCTTTAACTCGGTATCACTATCAATGTTTGATTCCTTATTGGGCTCTATGGTGAGTGAAGAGCTAAATAAACTAGAGTTAATGAACCTAACAAATAAACAATCGCTTTATGTTCTGTTGTATTCAAGAATAGAATCAATGGTGATGGAGTATTGTCCCAACAAAACTGGGGAACCGTGTAGCCATCCGTGTATGATTCACGATTACAATTTAGAAGATCGCTTGGGTTATAAAATACCAATTGAACATGACATCTTTTGTCGAGCACACTTAATGAATAGTAAAGTGAAGAATAACTTGGATATCGTTGATGAGTTAAATGAAATAGGATATAAGTATTATGTGGTAGAATTGAATGATGAATCCTTGGATGAGGCACAACAGATTGTTAAGGCGTTTGAGAATCATCAAGGAATTGTTGTCAAAAGAGATGTGACGCGTGGACATTATAACAG
>JAAYEW010000078.1 GCA_012728555.1 Erysipelothrix sp. | reverse complement strand
GACTACTCAATTGAAATTGAAGTGGGTCCAGAAGTGTTAACGGGTTCAACACGATTGAAATCTGGAACAGCCCAAAAACTTGTACTCAACATGATTACGACAACTGCCATGGTTCTCACTGGAAAAGTGTATCAGAACTTAATGGTTAATGTGCAGATGAGCAATGAAAAACTAGAAGTAAGAGCTCAAAACATTGTCATGGAGTCTACTGGAGTATCAAGAGATCTTGCGAAAGAAATGATTTCGTTAGCAAACAATGATGTCAAATTGGCAATTGTGATGATTCTAACAGGTTTGAATGCAGATGAAGCAACAACGTTATTAAATCAAAACAAAGGTCATGTCAAAGCTACAATTAGAAAAATGGAGGAAAGAAAAAATGAGTATTAGAGAATTAGCAGACGCTATATTGCTTCAACTCGGCGGAAAAAACAATATTATTGACGCAGAAAACTGTATGACACGCATTCGAGTGAGTGTCAACGATTCAAGCAAAGTTGATGTGGAAAAGATCAAGTCCATCGAAGGGGTTCTTGGTGTTGTTAGTGATGATGGGAATTACTTTCAAATCGTTCTTGGTCCAGGAAGAGTGAGAGATGTCATGAGTCTTTATGTCGAAGATGGCATTAAAGAGAAACTACATGCAGGTGAGACCGCTGTGACAAACGATTGGGAAAAGAATAAAGCCAACCTTAAAGGAAAACAAAAAGACTCCAACTGGAAACAATCCATCAGAGTCATTGCCGATATCTTTACGCCAATGATTCCTGCGTTTATCGCTTCAGGAGTTACCAATGGATTAGGCCGTTTATTAAAAATCTTAATGACCAACGGGACTATCCCAACGAATCAATTTACAGAACTATCCCAAAATATGATTGCCCTGATCGGTTCTGGGTTCCTAGCTTATTTAGTGATCTTTACTGGGGTCAATGCAGCGAAACAGTTCCGCGTTAATCCAATGCTTGGGGGAATGATTGGTGCTGCAGCCATTGATGGAAATATCAACAAGATTTCTCAAATTATTGGATGGTTTAATGAAGAAGTTCCAAATAAATCCATTCTATCCAGTGGTGCTGGTGGGGTTATTGGAGTTATTGTAGGAGTGTGGGTACTGGCAAAAATAGAAAAATGGGTCCCCAGCAAAATGCCATATGCATTAGACATCTCCTTTACACCACTGTTGTCAATGCTAATTACGATGCCAATCTTTGTTCTACTTATTATGCCTGTCACAGGATTCATTTCGATTCAACTCTCTAACTTTCTTGGCTTATTTGTGAACTCAACCAATCCAGTTGTCAGTGTGATTACCGGGTATGTATTAGCAGCCAGCTTCTTACCATTAGTCTTAGTCGGATTACACAGAGGGTTAACACCAATTTATACATTACAAATTGAGTCTCTAGGTTTCACTACATTGTTCCCAGCGGTCGCAATGGCAGGAGCAGGTCAAGTAGGGGCAGCGATCGCTCTATATATCAAAGCAAAAAGACTTAAAAATAAGAATATGCAAGCGATTATCTCAGGGGCAATCCCTGCTGGGATACTGGGTATTGGTGAGCCGCTTATTTACGGGGTAACTTTACCATTATTAAAACCATTTATTACAGCTGGACTTGGTGCTGGATTCGGTGGTGCGTATGTCATGCTTATGGGGGTTGGATCTACCGCCTTTAGCCCATCAGGTCTATTAGCAACAACCCATGTTCTTCCTGAGTTTGCTTTACACTTTGTTATTGGTATTTTGATTTCTTATATTATGGGTGCAATCATTACCTATTTCTTTATTCCAGATTCAATGATACTTCCGGAGTAAATTGTGATTGATCTCCATTGTCACACTGTCCATTCCGATGGAAGTGACACGGTAAAAGAAATCCTCACCAAAGCAAATCAAATCAACCTTAGTCACTTCTCAATCACGGATCATAACAGTGTGGATGCCTATTTTCAATCCGATGAAAATGAAATGAATTCAATTTTTAAAGGAAAATTAATCCCTGGAATTGAAATCACAACAACCTATCGCGGTGAGATTATCGAAGTGCTGGGTTACGGAATCGATGTGAATCAAATGAAATCAAAATTACCTGAGTATGTTTTATCCTTTGAACAAAAACAGTTAAAAGAGTTTGAATTGATTAAACAAGAGTATTCGAAACGCAACGTTATCTTTGATGAGAAACAGATTCTATTTGACCCAAAGAAAACATCGTGTAGAAAATCATTCTATAATGAAATTATTAAGTATCCAGAAAACATTGCGAAGTTATTTCATCCGACTTCGATTGAAACATCTTCAAAATTCACTAGGCAAGAAGTATACAATCCAAGTAGTGAATTTTATGTGGATGAATCATCGTTGTATCCTTCCCTAAAAGAAGTCACTCATCTGATTCATTTCTGTGGGGGTATTGCCATTTTAGCTCACTTGTATCTCTACGCAAATTGTGATGAGATTGAAAATCACTTGCTGAAGATAGTTGGTGACTACCAATTGGATGGAGTTGAATGTTATTATTCAACCTTTTCAAAAGAACAATCTCTTTACTTAGAAAAATTTTGTATTGACCATCACTTGATTCGCAGTGGTGGTAGTGACTACCACGGAACAAGAAAACCATCGATTGAGTTAGGAGTAGGGACTGGTAGCTTAAAGATTCCCTCTGATCTATTTGATCTTTGGCCAACGATGTAGAATAAACACATTAAAAAAAGAAATCAATCCCGATTTCTTTTTTCTTTTTCAAATTGATGAATCTTTTCTTCCACATGCAATTGCTGAGTTTTTTGATTCAGTTCCCAATGTAAAATTAGTCCGATAAAGATTCGAATAAAGACCAGTGCCCCGATAATGAGAAGTTGGGTGTTGTTGGAAATGGTTAATGTCTTTAAGATTTCAGCTGCCAACAAGACTTCTAACGCACTAGCTAACCCATGATTAATGGTTTCATCGTGTGAGATGCGGTTAAAGTCAAAACGGTAATCGACAACCGTTCGAAAGATTTCTTTCGAGACCGTCAAGACAATTAAAAAGATGCCCCAGATTTCAATTAAGTAGGCTAAAAATAAAGCAATATCTCCTATCAGGTGATGTGTGTTGTTTAATAAATCGGCCATAATACCCCCTTATTCTTTGTAAGTATATCATATTCAAACAGAATAAGTAAAAATATTAGGCACAGTTTTTATTGCGAAAAAGCTGTGATTTTGACATAATAGTCTTTGTAGAGTTATAAGAAAGGTAAAGGCATGAAGATAGAGAATTGTTCATTAGTGTTAGAAGGCGGATCGAGGCGCGCTAGTTTTAGTGCCGGCATTATTCAAGGTCTTCTTGAAAAAGAGCTAGCCTTTCAAACAATTGTTGCTGTCTCAGCTGGAGCTGCTGTTGCGGCTAATTATGTGAGTCAACAACCCGATCGCAACATCGAAGCCTTTGTCACGGATGTGAGTAATCGAAAACGGGGAGGACTCGTTAGTTTTTTGTTAGGAAAAGGCTTTTATAATACCGAATACATGTATCAAAGAGCTCCGTATCAATCGAAGTTATTTGACTATGAAACCTTTTTTAACTCCACCCAAGAAATATTGATTGGCGCTACTAACAACCAGACCGCAGAAACAGTTTACTTTAAAAAAAGCGAGATCATTTCACAAGCAGACTCTAACCGCAAGTTTCAAGCATCAGCCAGTGTTGCCTTTGTTACCAAACCTGTTGAAATAAATGGAAGTTATTATGTTGATGGTGGCATCACGGACAGTATCCCCATCGCCCAAGCGATCCGCTGTGGTTTCAATAAACATGTCATCATTTTGACTCAACCCAGCGATTACATCAAAAAACCTCGCTTTTATTCAAAAAAATGGTTAAAAAAATATCCACAATTAGCTCAACAATTAGCACAACGTCACCTGAGCTATCAAAAACAACAAGAACTCATCCGTCAGCTCGAAGCATCGAACCAAGCGTTTGTTTTTTATCCACAGAAACGCTATAATGTGCGATCAACTGAGCGCGATGAAGAAAAACTAATGTTGCTGTACAGCCATGGTTACAAGCAGTTGAGTGACCGCTATGAAGAGCTACTGACGTTCTTAAATCAAGAATAAGAAGGAGAAAGAGAATGATTATTGGTACAATCACAGAACTAAAAGAGGATGAATTCCGCGTTGGACTAGTTCCTTCACACGTCAAAAAACTGGTTGAGGCCAACCACACGGTTCTAGTAGAAAAAGGGGCTGGAGAAGGCAGTGGATTTAGCGATCAACACTACAAAGAAAGTGGGGCCATCATCGTTGATAATGTCTTCGATATTTATCAACAAGCCGATATGATTG
>JAAYEW010000077.1 GCA_012728555.1 Erysipelothrix sp. | reverse complement strand
TTATCGTCTTCAGTACCAACAATTAAAGTCGTATTTCCAGCTCTTAAGAACCCTCCGGTCGTTGCTAAACGAGTTACTTGAAAGTTTTCTTTCGTTAAAGCAGATGAAACAGATGAGCTATCATCATTGGAAACGATGGCTAATATTAATTTCATAGTGTTATTTTCCTCCTATGTTTGTTGATAATATTGTATCAAATTATATAACGAATTATTAAACATTAAATCTAAAGTGCATGATATCTCCATCCTTAACAACATACTCTTTTCCTTCTAATCGTAAGCGACCAGCTTCCTTAACACCTAGTTCACTTTTATATTTCAATAAGTCTTCATATGAATACGTTTCAGCACGAATAAACCCTTTTTGAAAATCAGTATGAATGACTCCTGCACACTGAGGAGCCTTCATGCCAGCATGAAATGTCCAAGCTCGAACTTCATCCGCACCCACTGTGAAAAATGTTTTTAAGTGAAGAATATTGTAGCTACTCTTAACAATTTTATCTAAACCAGATTCTGTTAATCCTAGATCTACTAGAAACATTTCCCTTTCTTCGTCATCAAGTTCCGATAATTCTTGTTCCATCTTCGCTGAAATCGCAATAACTTCCGCATTACGATTATTAGCCAATTCAACCACTCGGTTGTACTGTTGATTTTGAGTTGGATCACTCACTAATGCTTCCTCAATATTAGCCACATAGATTACTGGCTTATCTGTTAACAAATGATATCCCTTTAACACAGCTTTCTCTGATTCATCTAAATCAAGTGAACTAACTGAAATATTCGATTCTAGACCTGTTTTTACTTTGACTAATGTATCATATTCAAGCTTTGCTTCTTTATCACTCGCCATCTTCGCTTTGCGCTCAACCTTTGAAATCCGGTTATCAATAGTCTGTAAATCCGCTAGCTGTAGTTCCAAATCAATAATTTCGATATCTTCTATGGCATCGATGCGATCATGAACATGGGTGATATTTTTGTCTTCAAAACAGCGGACAACATGGACAATTGCATCGACTTCACGAATATTGGCTAGAAACTGATTACCAAGGCCTTCTCCTTTTGATGCGCCTTTCACTAAACCAGCGATATCAGTAAATTCAAAAGTTGTATAAATTGTTTTCTTGGGCATAAACATCTCAGATAAGATCTTAACTCGTTCGTCTTTCACCTCTACAACACCAACATTCTTATCGATAGTTGCGAAAGGATAGTTTGCTGCTTCAACAGCACTTTTTGTAATCGCATTAAACAATGTCGATTTCCCAACATTCGGTAATCCTACTATTCCAGCAGTTAAAGCCATAATTAATTTTCCTCTTTCTTCATCACTTTTTTAAGTTTGCGTTCAAACTCAAAACGATCAAACATTATAACTGCTCCACAGCCACAACATTTAATTTTTATATCCGCACCCATCCTAGTAATTTCAAAATACAGCGATTTTTTACAAGGATGAGGCTTTTTCATTTGGACAATGTCCCCTAAATCATACTTGTGTTTTATACTCATAAATTAAAAGCTTTCAGTGTGTTTTTTAATAGCATCGTGATGGTCATAGGACCGACACTGCCAGGAACTGGTGTGTAATAACTGGTTTTATCATAACAGGAAGGATCACAGTCCCCTACAATTTTTCCTAAATGACGATGAATCCCTACATCCACAAGCACGACACCTTCTTTTAAATACTCTGGAGTAATGAATTGTTTTTGGCCAATTGCTACCAAAAGTACATCTGCTTGCTGAGTGATGGCTTTTAAGTCACTGGTTTTAGAATGACAAATCGTAACCGTCCCGTTTTCTTTTAGTAATAACACCGAAAGAGGTCGACCAACTAAGTCGCTTCGTCCAACGACGACACAATGTTTACCTGCCAAATCAATTTCGTATCGTTTTAATAACTCTATCACTCCTGCTGGTGTACACGGTTCAAGACCGATTCCACTATAAAGTTTCCCTTGATTCACCATCGTAAGCCCATCAACATCTTTATTTGGATCAATGGCCTCAATAATCACTTTGGAATCAATATGTTTTGGTAAAGGAAGTTGCACTAAAATACCATCGATGTCATCATCGTTGTTTAATAAATGAATAATGTCAAGAAGTTCTTTTTGAGTTGTAGAATTATCCAAACGATAAGTAGAACTCATCATAAAAACATCTTTAAAAGCTTTTTCTTTGTTCTTCACATAGGTAGACGATGCAGGGTCATCTCCCACTAAGACAACTGCACAGTGTGGAGCTCTGTCTTCTTGGTCGTTGAGGATTTCTAGAACTTCTTGTTTTATTTCTTCTCTGATAATACTGGAAACAAGTTTTCCATCTAATTTAATTGCCATTGCGTTTCCTACTTTCTATGAGTATCGTAACTGGTCCATCGTTTATGAGTGAAACTTCCATCATTTCTTGAAAGACTCCGGTGACTACTGAATGTCCTCGTTTTCTTAGCTCTTCATTAAACAGTTCATAGAGTTCATTGGCTCGAGCAGGTTCTTCACTGTCTGTAAAACTCGGTCGATTCCCTTTAACAACACTTGCTGCTAACGTGAATTGTGATACCGATAATATTTCTCCGTCTACTTGAGAAAGATTCAAATTCATCTTGCCTTGATCATCCTCAAAGATTCGCAATCCACTGACTTTATTGACACACCATAAAACATCTTGTAGCGTATCTTCTTTCTGAACTCCTACAAACAATAGAAATCCGTGATTAATCTGACTAACAAGACGATGGTTTACAGAGACACTTGCTTTTGAAACTCTTTGAACAACTATTTTCATCGCTTCTATTTTAACCTATTTTGTTAAATGTTAAAATAGAGAGAGGTGATTTAATGAAAGAACCCTTAGCTTTTAGAATACGTCCTACCCAATTGGATCAAATTATTGGTCAAGAACACTTATTTAATGACGATGGCATTTTAAGAAAAATGGTCGAAAAAGATGAGCTATTTTCAATGATTTTTTATGGACCACCAGGTTCTGGTAAAACAACAACAGCGATAGTTCTTGCGGAGCTGATGAATCGTCCTTATCGTGTCTTAAATGCAGTCACATCCAATAAAAAAGATTTGGATCAGTTGTATGAAGAAGCAAGAATTTATGGAGGTATTGTTCTTATTTTAGACGAAGTCCATCGTTTAAACAAAGATAAACAAGATACTTTACTTCCTCATTTAGAAGCTGGCTTAGTCACTCTTATTGGTGCTACGACCGCAAATCCTTTGTTTGCAATTAACCCAGCAATTCGTTCTAGAACTCATTTGATTGAATTCAAAGCACTTAGCAGTCAACATATTCAAGCGATTGTTAACAATGCACTGTCTCATCCTAAAGCCTATAATACTCAATATTTGATTACTGATGAAGCCTTGTCGCTCATTGCTACCAACGCGAATGGTGATAGTCGGTATGCACTAAACCTAGTAGAGCTAGCGACCTTAAATGCGATTGACAACACAATTAGCTATGAAACATTACAGAAGGTAGCTCCAAAATTAAATGTCTCGTTTGATAAGAATGGAGACAATTATTACGATACACTCTCTGGTTTTCAAAAAAGCATTCGAGGTAGTGATGTAGATGCTGCATTGTATTATCTTGCCAAGTTAATTGAAGTCAATGATCTCATTTCAATAGAGAGACGTTTGTTGACAACAGCTTATGAAGACATAGGGTTAGCGAACCCTCAACTGGTTGCTAGAGTTTTACCTGCAATTGAGTCTTGTAAACGCGTTGGTTTACCGGAAGGTAGAATTATGTTGTCGTCGATTGTGATTGAACTGTGTCTTTCACCAAAATCTAAATCCGCTAATTTAGCAATTGATAAAGCGTTAGATACCGTTCGAACAACGGCTTATCAAACTCCAGACTATCTTCGGTTGTCTTCAGTAAGTTTAGACAAAGAAGATCGATACGATTATTCTCGTCATGACTTGTGGCACAAAATTCAGTATTTACCGAATGAATTGAAAGATGTCTCTTTTTATGAACCATTTAATTTAATGTCTCACGAAAAAACATTAGCTAATAACTTAGAAGTATTAAAAAGAACTAAACGATCGAATCGATTAAGAGAATTGAAAAAGCACCGCTAATCAATAGCAGTGCTTTTCTGTTTTTTACTAATTGTGCTTATTTTGCTGCTGGTAAATCAACAGCTTTTTCAATAGATTTTAGAACTGAATCTTGTAATCCTGTAACTGTAATTGTTACTGAACTTGCTAGATCACCCGTAGGTTTTCCATCTTCAAGGGCAACACCTTTAATGTCAGCAGCAGTTTTGCCAACTAAGAAAGCTTCATAAGCAGTTGCTTGTTCGTACCATTCTTTTTTAATAGGAGATGCTTTTAACATTCCATAGTCTTCTTTACGGATTTCTTTAGAATCGCGTTTTGTCGCTGCAGATAATACACCTTCAGCATCGTAAGCAACTTCATTTTGCATAACATCTACATATGCATGAAGAACTTTGCCATCTTTGTCTAGTACTACCGCAGAGAAGTTTGTTTCAAAAGCAAGTTTCCCAGCTTTGTCTGCAGTAACAGGTGTGTCTTTAACAGTAGTTGCCGATGAAGCACCAATTTTAACCGGAGCTCCTTCAACTTTTTCAGCAGCATCAATTGCTTTAACAACTGTCGCCATAATGTCATTTAATTGAATTGTTACAGATGATTTTACGTCAGCTTCGATAACTCCATCGCTATCTAATTTGTAACCTTTAACTTCTTCAACTTTTTTACCAACTAAGAAAGCTTCTAAAGCATCAATTTGCTCGAACCATTCTTTTTGAATTGGTGATGCTTTTCTCATGTTGTAAGCATCTTTCTTTTCATCTTTTGTTGGTGTTTCTGTTGGAACAGTCGCCACACCTTCTGCATTAACTGTTGCAGAGTTTTGAGCTTCATCGATATTAATTGCTTTAACAACATCGTCTTCTAGTAAAACAGTAACAAGAACAACGCTGTATTGAGCTTTTGCATCAGAAACCTTTCCATCTTTTTCAGCAGCAGGGGTAACTGTAGGCTCAGCTGTCATAGCATAAGTTCCTACTTTGTACTCTTTAGAAGCCGCTGGACTTGAACACGCTGTCACAGCAAGAAGCATGACAACAAGTAACACTAATATTTTTTTCATAGTAATCTCCTTTACGTACTTAATTATAAAAGTTTCACAATAAAAGTCAATAGAATTTTAAATGTCTGTCTGTTCTTGAAAACTGAAATCCTTTAAACAGTGGATATTCTTATCTTTTTTGTGAAATTAAGTATATTTCTCACATATACACCTTCACCATACTTCACAAGTATTAGTAACGATAATCCACTAATACCTAAAGAAATCAACACTTCATATACCGGAGGACCAACCATCATAATCCGAGCAGGCATAAATAACATTGATAAAAGGGGTACAAACGAAAACCATTTTCCCATACCTATACTCATCGATACAGGATTGTTTAGCATGATCGCCATGTAATAAATAATTAAAAGAAAAATATAGAAGGGATTCTGAAGTGCACCTGCCTCTTCAATACTGGATACCTTAGTTGTGAGTAATACCAATAGTATTTGAATAAATAAAATTCCAATAAATAGAAATAACAAGCTAATTGACAAATCAACAAGCATTCCTTTATTAGCAAAGACAAAAGAGATTACATCATAAAAAGTATCAAAAGGTTCTATAAGAATATTGATATCATGCAGTATTTTCAATAGCCCTTTACCCTGATCGTATAGATTTCTAATCCCAAGTGTCACAAGCAGTAAGATCGCTGCAACAGAAAATTGAACGAGAACTGATAACCAACCAATCACAATTTTTGAATAGTAATGTGTTTTTAGAGATACTGAAGTTCCAATTATTTCTAAGATATTACTTGTTTTTTCTGCAACCACTTCCGAAGCTAGCATCCCCGCAAACCCTAACATCACAAAATAAATAGCAGTAATAACAAAGAATAGCGAATCCGTTTTTTGATGTAGATCAGCTTGATCAAATTCATAAGAAATCGGAATCGTTGCCATTCTCTCAAAAACAACAATGCTTTCAGGTATTTCTTTGATCATTCTGTCTCTTTCATAGTTTTGAACAACAGTCTCAATCATCGCTTTTTCGATATCTTGTAGCGACTGTTGAGAACGAACAATAAAACCATTCTCGTCTTCACTAATTGAGAGCATCGATTCTTGATTAACGGTAATTTCATCAATCAAATTATCAATGAAAAGTTGATTATCTAGCACATCAACTCTTATTTTTATAGGTTCATCAAACTCACTATTAAAAAACTTAACAATTGGATCTATAAATCCCAGCACCAAAAAGATAACAAACAAGACAACAAGGACTATTTTGTTTGTTTTATTGACATATCGTCGCGCTAAAGAAAAACGGATAAGTTCTTTCACGATGCCTCCTGTACTAAGTCTCTTAAAGTTATTTGTTCAACTTTGATGTATGTAATTGTTGATAAATCAATTGTGTTTAAAAAATCAAATTGTTTGGTTTTATCGCTCAAAATATAACGCGAATAATTCCCCATTCGTTGACTTTTATAGACATTTTCATTCGTTTGATACATCAATCCATCATCGTTATTAATGGTTACACACAAGCGAGGATCTGTTTGTTTTAATTGATTTAAGTAACCAGATAACACATTGATTCCTTTTTTTAGTAGTATTATTTGAGAACAAAATTCTTCCAGTTCTTCATACTGATGACTCGATAAAAGAATTATTTTCCCCATTTTAGACTGTTCTACCATAATTTGTTTAAATAATCTTACATTATTTGCATCAAGTCCAGTTAAGGGTTCATCCAAGATGAGGATGTGGGGATTATGAATTAGGGCACAAACAAACTGTACTTTTTGTTGATTTCCTTTAGATAACTCTCGAATCATCGTCTTTCGGAATGCACTTAGCTCAAACCGTTCTAACCAATACTTCATTCTTTCTTCAATTTCTTCTTTTCTCATTTTCTTGAGTTTTGATAAGTAAATAATTTGTTTTTCAACACTAATGTCTTTATAGAGGGATCTCTCTTCAGGAAGGTATCCAAAATATGTTTGCTGATGAATACCCTTCTCTACAATAATTTCACCCTTAGTTTTGTGAATGAGACCCAATAACAAACGAAAAAGAGTGGTTTTTCCACTCCCGTTGTGTCCTAAAATTCCTAAGATATCATGATTCTCACATTTAAAAGATAACTGGTCGAGTCCTACGGTATCTCCATAGATTTTTGTTAAGTTCTTTACTTCTAACATTGTTTCACCTCACTTATTGTAGTGAATCCAATGGGAACTTCCTAATATTATTTTTTTTCGTCTTCTTTAATTAAACTAAAATCAATATGACAGTAACCATTAATATTTTTCACAAGATATTTTTGATGATACTCTTCTGCTTCATAAAAAGAAGACAATTCTTTTACTTCTACAACAATTGGTTTTCGATAGTTCGGTTGATAACTAGCGACCAGTTCAGCAATTGTTTTTACTTCTTCTAATTCACTCGAATAGATACCACTACGATATTGTGTCCCAATATCATTGGCTTGTTTGTTAAGAGATGTTGGATCAATCATTCTCATTAAATGATCTACAATATTTTCCAAAGAAATTATTGTTTCATCATACTCTACCTTAACGGTTTCAGCATAGTTCGTTGTTTGTGAACAGACTTCTTGATACGTTGGATTTTCTGTCATTCCGTTGGCATATCCAACTGTCGACTTAATAACTCCTTTTAATTGGTCGTAATAGTGAGACACTCCCCAGAAACAACCTCCTGCAACATAAATAGTTTTCATTTTTTAAACCTTTCTAGCTCATTTCTACGTTTTAGTTCTTTTAAGTAATCGATTAACAAGTAAATACTTGATGCTGCTACTAAAGCAAAAAAGAGAATAATCATTAATTCTGCTTTAACTACAAGAGAATAAACGAATGCAAGCAGTGACAAGACGATGACAACACCGTAGTAAATCAGTTTAAACCAACTAAATTTTGCTGGTTTTCCATACTCTTTTACTACTTTCTTTCCCTCAGGGTAAAAAATTGATTTCAAGACACTTTCTTGTTTTAGAGTAAACTTAATAATATATGCAATGACTTCTTTTTTACTATTTAAGACTTCTTGATCAATATTGATTTTTGAGAGTTTAGTATTGATTGATTCAAACTCATAAGCATACTGTTTATCAACAATCCCCAAAAGTGTTTGTTGATAATAGATGTTTGGAAAATCATAAGACAATAGCGTTCCACTTGGAATGGATTTACTTTGTCTGGTCTCTACTTTCACTTTGAGATACCGGTGAAAACCCTCATTGTCTTTTTTCCATAGACCATATTCTGTATTTTCTTCCATGTTAATTCTCCACTAGTGTTTTTATACACTCACCACTCATAATCAAACCTGCTGTATTTACAACAAACATCAGACTGGAGGGTGGCATTTTTTCTTTTCGAATCATTGAATCATTAAGCTGTTGCTGTTGTTTCTTTGGAAGTTCTGTAGAAAAGACTACTTTTACTCTTTTGATATTTCTTTTCTTACATTCAATTCGTAACACTTTCGCAAAAGGATCATTGCTTGTTTTTTCCAAAGTTGAAACTTCAATTTTCGTTGGGTCTTGTCGATTCCCCATCCCACAGCTTGAAATAAACGGAATTCCTTTTTGTTGTGCAAACTCATAAATTAATATTTTTGATGAAACTGTATCAATTGCATCAATAATATAATCAACAGAAGCTAATTTTTCCAGTACTTCCTGTGTAACAAAAGCATTTATCAGATTAACCTTTATCATCGGATTAATTTCTAGTAATCGGTTTCTCATGACCTCTGTTTTTAGTTTACCAACTGTGTTGTGAGTCGCAAGAATTTGACGGTTAATATTACTTGATGATACCTTGTCAAAATCAACCAATGTTAATTCTCCAATACCGCTTCTTGCTAAGCTTTCGGCACAAATAGCCCCTACTCCACCCAACCCAAAGACACAGACATGACTATTTTGTAGTTTATTTAGTCTTTCTTTACCATAAAAAAGTTCTATTCTTGAGAACTGATCCATTGATCAATCTCCTTCGTTAAGATTTCATAGTAATTGTCTTGCAAGACATCGATGATTTCTCCAATAAATTGATGTTTAAACCAGGTCAATTGACGTTTAGAGAACTGACGAGTATGGATCTTTATTTGTTCTTTCACCTCATCTAGCATTTGTTCTCTTGTGTAATATCGTTTGAATTCTTTATATCCAATCGCTCTTAATCCTTGGTAATCCCAATTTTGTCCATGATTTGTAATTGTATTGACTTCTTCAAGTAAGCCCTCTTCAAACATGTTGTCAACTCGTTTGTCGATCCGTTCTACAAGCTTGTCTCTTTGAGTCATCAAATAAAACAACTTGACATCATAAATGTACTCATCGTCTTGTTGACTAATGATTTCTGTTCTTGTTTTATTCGTTGTATCCATTAATTGATTAATACGAATCAATCGTTGACGATTATTTAAATGAATTTTTTCTGCCTGCTCAGGATCTTTTTCGACTAAACGATCATATAATTCTTGGTTAGTCATATCACTATAGTCTTTCGTTTCGAATTCTTCTTCATCTTCAAAAGTATAATCGTTTATGACTGCTTTTATGTATAATCCTGTTCCACCAACTAAAATAGGAAGTTTTCCTCGTTGAATAATTTCCTCTATTTTTTCACGAGCCAGTTGTTGAAAAAGAGCAACATCCATTTTTTCATCCAAATCAAAGATATCGATCAGATGGTGAGGAATCCCTTCCATATCTTCTGGTTGAATTTTTGCGCTACCAATATCTAGTCCACGATACACTTGAACAGAATCACAAGAAATAATCTCTCCATTGTATTTCTTAGCAAGTGAAATTGCGGTTTCACTTTTTTTACTAGCGGTTGATCCATTAATGACTAATACTTTTTTCATCTTGAAAACTCCTTCATCAGTTGGTTAGAATCCACTTTCACAAACGTTGGTCGTCCATGAGGACAGTGGTAAGGTTGTTGACACTTCAGTAATTCATCCACTATTTTCTTTAATTGACTGTTCGTCAGATGTTCATTAAAACGTACACTACTGTGGCAAGCTTGACTCGCTATTTTTGAACGATTTAAATTACTCATAGTGATAGATTTCTCATCATTGAGTAAATCCAGAACCGATTGAGTAATATTTTGAGCATCCAACTCATTAATCCAGGATGGGACACTTCTAAGAACAAGAGAAGATTCTGAAAACACCTCGAGTTCTAAACCGATTTCATCCAATACAGGTTTTAACTCTTTGAATTGATTAACAAGATACGATTGGTTTTCAAAAACATATGGTAATAGAACTAATTGTTGACTAAAAGTTCTTGTTTCTAACTGGTTCAATATTTTCTCATACTGTATGCGTTCCATAGAAGCGTGCTGATCGAATATATAAAGATGGTTGCTGTCTTGTGCCAAAATATAGTTTCCATGATGCTGACCAATGACTTCGATAGAATCAAAAGATAAGTGATTCAAATCAACTTCTTGCTTTTTTTCGATAGTCACTTCACTTAAATGAGGTTCATTCACAGAGTGATATTTTGTATCTTCTCTTATTATATCATCAAACGAGATTACCATTGGTTTTTCGAAAAGTGTCGTAGAAGTTTTTCGAACAGACATGTTTTTTGACAATGAGGCTGTTAGTGTTTTTTCGATTAAATCGATTAATACAGATTCTTTTGACAATCGAATTTCCCATTTCGATGGATGAACATTGACATCCACTAAATGAGTATCTGTTTCAATGTTTAATACAACTATTGGATAGCGATCATTAGGCATGTATCGTTGAAAGAGCTCAATGATCGTGTTGGATACTCGATAGTATCGAATCATTCGATGATTCAAATAAATAAAGATGTTGTATTTATTCGCTCTATGAATGTGAGGTAAAACATATCCTCCACTGACTTTGAAATCGTAGCTTTCTTCTTCAAATTCTTTGACTAACTTAGCAACTTCATAACCATAGATATGAAACAACACTTCGTTTAAGTCATTGTTTCCATTACTTTTAAATACTTGTCTATGATCCGAAATAAGTTCAAAACTAATGTGAGGATACCCTAAAGCAAATTGTTGAATCAACGATAAATTACGCTGTGCCTCATAAGAAGGTGATTTTAAGTATTTTAAACGTGCTGGTGTTTTAAAGAAGAGTTCACTAACGGTAACTGTTGTTCCTTGGTTGGATGAGGTTGGTTCATAAAGAAGAATGGTTCCATTATCTATTACAATTCTTTGATTATTCGAGATGGCTTCGACTTTACTAACACTCGCAATGGATGGAAGAGCTTCTCCTCGAAAACCTAGGGACGATATTTTAGCTAGATCGGTTACTTCTTTAATTTTACTGGTGGAATGACGTTCGAAGGCTAGTTTTAAATCGTCTTTGTCCATCCCTTCACCATTATCGATAACAGCGATGTAATCCAATCCACCTTGTGTCGTTTCGATAGTAATTGTGGTTGCGTTGGCGTCGATACTATTTTCGATTAGTTCTTTTAAAATACCGGAAGGTCTTTCGACGACTTCTCCCGCTGCAATTAGATTAGTTAAATGTTCATCCAGTTGTTTTATCTTACTCATGGTCATCCTTTAATAGTTTTTGTAATTGGGTTAGGTGGTTTAGGGCTTGTAGTGGTGTTGTGTTTTCAATATCAATGGTCTTGATTAAAGATTCAACTTTTGATTCTTTTTTAATGTCTTCTTCTATTTCATAAGAAGTTGATAGAGACATCTTATCTTGTCTTTCAAGTTCATGGAGATATTTTGCTGCTTGCTTTAAAACACTTTCTGGAAGTTGAGCCAAGTAGGCAACATGAACTCCATAAGAACGATTAGCAGCTCCTTCTTTTATTTTATACAAGAATGTAATTTCTTTTCGTTCTTCTTGAACGCTGACTTGATAATTAATAATATTGTCGTAATGGTGTGCAAGCTGGGTTAATTCATGATAATGGGTTGAGAAAATAGTTTTTGCTTTTATTTTGGTTGCTAAATACTCGATGATCGAGCGTGCAATCGCCATTCCATCGTAGGTTGCTGTTCCTCTTCCCAATTCATCAAATAAGATAAGAGAATTCTCAGTTGCGTGTTGAATCGCAATATTTGCTTCAATCATTTCAATCATGAATGTTGATTGACCCAGCATGATGTCATCGCTCGCTCCCATACGCGTAAAGATACGATCAAATAGAGGCAAGTGAGCTGAGGCAGCTTTGACGTAACAACCCATTTGAGCCATAATGACAACAATTGCGATTTGTCTCATGTAGGTTGATTTTCCACCCATATTTGGACCAGTCAAAATCATCACATCTTTTGATTCATCTAAATAAAAATTGTTGGATATGACTTGATGTTTTTTAAGAGTCAACTCTAAAATTGGGTGGACCGAATTGACAATATGCACTGCTTTCTTATCATGGAAAATCGGCTTAACAAAGCCTGGTTGGCTACTTATTTCACTAAGTGAGTACAGAACATCTAGCTCTGCAATCGTGTTGCCTACAACTGCTAGTTTTTCGGTTTGATTTTTCAACTTATCGATGAGATCATTAAAAATCTGCGTTTCAATCACAAGGATTTTGTCACTGGCAGATAAGATTTTGTCTTCCATCTCTTTGAGTTCTGTGGTGATGTACCGTTGAGCATTGGTTAACGTCTGTCTTCTTGTATAACCATAGTCATCTTTGACCTGATTGACTTGACCTTTCGATACTTCAATATAATAACCAAATGCTCTAGAGTATCCTATTTTAAGGTTCTTAATCCCTGTTCGCTCTTTTTCTTGAGTTTCATAGTTTAAAAGCCATGAGTTACTATCTTTTAATAAGCTTCTTAATTCATCAAGTTCTTGATTGACATGATTGTTGATGGTGTTTCCATCTTTTAACAACACTGGTGGATTGTCTGTCAGTGTTTTATCGATTAAATCATAGGTGCTATATGTGTTGGGTAATGCTTTTAGTTCAGAAAAAGGTATGAGTTCTTTGATGTGTTCGACTACTTTTAAACTGTGTTTTAGCCGAATTAGATCTTGAGCACTACAACTACTGTAATCAATTTTTGTTGAGATTCTTTCTATATCATATATTTCTTTTAGATAGAGTCCAAGTTGATATCTATCTAAAAAATTTTGTAGCAAGTAATCTATTTTTAATTGTCGATCTATAATTTTTTCTAGATCAAAAAGAGGTTTTTGAATCCATTGTTTTAATTTTCGTGATCCCATACTACTTTGAGTCTTATCAAGATATGACCACAAACTATTTGCTTTACTTTGAGAACGAAGAGTGTTGAGCAGTTCTAGGTTAGCAATAGACTGATAGTCAAGTTCCATAGTTTTGTCGTTTTGCTTAATGACTCTTGGGGTTATTGTTTGTTTTTGGGTATATTGTAAATACTCAATTAACCGAGTCGTTGCATTTTTTAATGGATCCAATGTTTCTTGATTTGCTAGTAGTTGATAACTTGAAAGAACTATATCACTTTTCTCTTTGAGTTCTTTTAGAAGTTGTTGATCTTGGGTTAAGACTTCTTTCACATTGTTAGAGTACAAAGTAAAGAGTAAGGTTTGTATTGTCTTTTCAATGACTTGGTGACTCATTTGATTGGATGCTAAATCACAGTAAACAATATGGTAGTTCACTAAATCACTTTCTACACTTGCGATTAGATTAATTGTGTCATCTTCTACTTCAAGATTGGTTCCTTGAGTAATTATTTTGACAATATCGCGTTCAACCAGTCCTTTGGTCTCGCTTGGGTCTTGCATTTGTTCTGCAATCGCAATCTTATAACCTTTGTCAACAAGTCGTTGCATATACGACTTGGCAGCATGATAAGGAACTCCACACATTGGCGCTTTCTTGCTATTACCTGCAGAACGACCTGTTAATATTAAGTCGAGTTCTTTGGAGACGATTTCTGCATCGTCAAAAAATAGTTCATAAAAATCACCCAAACGATAGAAAAGAAGAACTCCTTCTTCTAAGCTTTGTTTTAGTGTTAAATACTGTTTAATCATTGGTGTTGCATTTTCCATATATTACCTACTTTACTTCATTATTATACCATGGAAAATCGTCTTCTTTGGAATAGTAAACAATAGAAATCTGGTTGTGCTATAATTAGAAAACAAAAAGGAGTATCTATGAGTTCTAAACAAGTTGAAAGTGCACAAAAGTTTGTCTGGGATAAGTTCTTAATCGCTATCTTAGTTGCGTTTATGATTTTAAGTTTAGTCTCTATCTATTTTTCGAGTTATTACTTGAATGTCAGTACCCTTGTTTTGGTGCAAAAACAAGATATGTGGTATGCTATTAGCTTTGGTACATTGTATCTTTTAAAGAAACTTGGTTTCGATCGTTTCTATAATGTCATGCGTCTTTCTTATTTTATTTTACTGTTCATGTTAGTTATCTTAATTATTGTACAAAGAGTTCCGGCTCTAAATTCAAACGCATTGATTTCTCGTTTCATTCGTCCTATTAAAGGAGCTTGGGCTTGGTATCAATTTCCAGGAATCGGTAGTTTTCAACCTTCTGAATTTATGAAAATTGCGCTTCTGTTTATTAGTGCGGATGTTATTTATAAACATTTTAGAAATCCTGATAATAAGGGTTACTTGAGTGATCTTCGTTTGTTTATGAAGATTGGTTTATGGGCTTTGCCCCCTTTGTTTTTAAATTTCTTACAACCAGATACAGGGATTCCTTTAATTATTGTTATCTCACTGATTTTTATGTTGTATGTTGCGGGAACTAAAAAGCTGTGGTTTCTGCTTGTTGCTGGTGGATTGATTATTTTATACGTAGGGGTTGTTTATATATATTACAACCACATTGACATTCTTAATAATATGTTTGAAACAACGTATCGATTGCGACGTTTTTATGGATGGTTGGATTACGAGAAATATTCGACTACTTTTGGTTATCAGTTAAATAGTAGCTTGATGGCTTTGGGTTTGGGTGGGCCAAATGGCATTGATTCTGAACTTTATAATGTTCGCATTCCTGAAGCTCAAAACGATTTCATTTTTGCGGTAATTGGTTCGCGATTCGGATTTGTTGGTACTCTTTCGACAATTGCTTTGTGTTTGCTGTTGAATGTGAAATTGATGATGGTGGCAAAAAAATCCACCGATACACGAGCTCAACTCATTATCGCTGGATTAGTTGGAATCTTTATTTATCAGCAACTTCAAAATATTGCAATGATGATTGGTTTATTACCAATCACCGGTATTACCTTACCACTGATTTCTTATGGGGGATCCTCATTGCTCTCATATATGATAGGACTGAGTGTTGTCTTTTTAGCTAGTAGTCATACCGCCAACAATCCGGTGTATGATGTTGCGAAATTACCAACGAATATTTTAAAACAAACTTCTTAACCGATTGTAATAAGAAACCTTTTTGAAGGTTGCGAATTTTACAATCTTATCACTTAATTTTACTTCAATGCATTTAGTCTGATGCAAATTAATGTTCAAATAATCATAGATTAACATTGCCCCTTCAAACGATTCACTTTGAAGGGTTATTACTGTGTCAAAGTGAAGAACTAATGGTGAATTTAATGAGCGATAATGACGATGGTGAATACCCGATATTTCTGTGAGCTGTAGTGCTTGTAATCGTGAATCAATAATTGCTCCACTGATTGAGCGATTGTACGCCGTCGAACCTAATTGAGCACTAATACACATTCCATTTCCTCTGAATTTTTCAAAAAACTCATTGTTGATATACACTTTGATTAATTGTGTTTGAATAATATTCTCAACTCGACTTTCATTGAGTGCATAAACATGATGTCTCAATCCAGTATCTCCATAACACTTTGTTTCAATTAATGGGTGTTCTCTAAATGTAGGTTCCTTGAGTATGTCTGCTAAAAATTCATCCAATTCATCGCAGGTGTAGTCCGTAAAAAAACCTAGCGTTCCTGTGTGAATACCAACAAAAGATACCTCTTTAAGTTTATCGATGTACTGATGAATCGCATGTAACATCGTTCCATCTCCGCCAACAGTAATGATTAACTGAGGATGTTCTTGGTTCTCTTCAAAATTGATAAAGCGAAGTGCTGTATGAAGATTCTTGGTGAATTCTTTTGAAAAGTCATCATCTCGATGTATAATAGTATAACGCATAGGACCTCTTTTCTAGTGGTAATAGGAGCACATATGAAACAAAATTTAGAGATAGAATACAAGACGCTGTTAACAATTGATGAGTATAATCAATTGTTAAAAACCTTTTTTAGAAACGCTACGTCTCATCAACAAATTAACACTTATTTTGATACTGATACTTTCGACTTATTAAAAGAGAACAAAATGATTCGAATTCGTCATTTAGGACGTGTTCAAGAATTTACTATGAAGGTTCCAATGAGTGAACACTCCGTGTTGGAACACTCTTTTACTCAAGAAGAAATACTTAGTGATGATCCTAAAATAATTGAGTTCTTGAAAAGTGTTAATATCGATAAACCAATTCATCCGATTAGTAAATCCGATACACTTCGGACAACCCTTGTTACTGATTATGGCGAGTTTGCTGTTGATCAAACAACTTATGACCAATCAATCGATTATGAACTTGAACTTGAAATGTTTGATGCTTCTGTCAACGGAGAAGAGTTGTTTTTTGATTTTCTAGAAAAACACTCTATCAACTATAAACCAGCTAGTCCAAAATTCTTACGATCTCTATATGACTTTAAAGTGATTGACAAACTACCTCCAAAATATTAAATAACGATTGGGTTTGTTGTGAAACTTCACTTGGGAAGATTAAATGATAGATAATATTTATATTATCTTCTTTTTTTAATCGACTCAGCAGTCCAAAAGTCGCATAGATTTCTTTTTCGATTTGATTAATCATTGGAATATATAAATGAACGCGGTTCTCTTGGATTGTGTAACTAATGTTTTCGTTCATAATTAGTGTTTCTAAATTCTTGTCTTTTTTGAACTCCGTACTAATTCGTTTATGTCGTGGGCTACTATATAGTTTCGAAGATCTCATTGTTAACGCAATCGCATATAAGGAACTGTTTAATTTTAAACTCCCATAGGATAGTCTTTTTTCTTGGATTTCACTCCATAAATCTAGACCGATACTGGCTGCTTTGTTTAGAATCTGGCTAGTTATATTTTTTTGTTGATCAATGTAAACATAACTCTCAACTTGTTTATTGAGTTGAAAATCAAATTCTGATAAATAAATGGGTGATTTAAAATAGGTGACATCCTCTAAAACGAGGACATTTAATTTCCCAGGAAATATTGAACTCTTATTTAGTTTAGAAATACTTTGTTCTAGCATTTCTAAGCTTTGATAACCTGTTAAGGTTTCATATTTTTTCCAAAAACCTCTAACAGACAAATTATTAGTTTCTGCTAAGCGGCCATAACCTACAATACCTCGTTCTTTACGTCTTGTTTTACACAAGAAAAACAGAAAATCATTTTGTGAGAAATCACTGAATTTTTTATTACTAAATCTCCAAAAAGCTATTTTCCGATGACCATGTAATCGATGATGCTCAATCATCTTATTGTCACTAACGTAAGCGATGGCTGCCATAGACTATACCTCTATCTTTTTACGATTATCCAAACTTCTTAATAATGTTAATTCATCGGTGTATTCAAGTTGCCCGCCCATTGGTAAACCTTGAGCTAAATGAGAAACAAGCACTTTATCTTTTAATTTTCTAGCAATGTAAAGTGATGTCGTTTCTCCCTCCATCGTCGAGTTTAACGCGAGGATCACTTCTTTTAAGTTGTGTTGTGCTTTTTCTACTAGTGAATCAATTTCTAAATCTTCTGGCATGATGTGATTTAATGGCGAAATTAATCCCCCTGTTACATGATACAGTCCCTTGAACTCATTGAGACGTTCAATTGCGAGGATGTCTCTTGGACTACTAACAACCATGATGATTGAGTGATCACGCTCTTTGTCTTTACAGATTGTGCACAAGGATTCCTCACTAAAATTACCACAGTTGCTACAAAACTGAATCGCTTCTTTGGTTTTGATTATCTGACTTGAAAAGCTTTTTATCTTTTCAATATCCCATTCAAGAACCTTTAAGGCATAGCGTTCTGCTGTTTTGTTACCGACTCCTGGTAGCTTCTTAAATTCTTCGATTAGTTGTTGCAATGATTTAGGGTACATATTATTCCTCAACTATAAACTCACCAAAAAGTTCTTCAATGAGTTGTTCTGGTTTTTTGATAGTTACTTCTTGTTGTGATGTCATCCTATTTTTAAGTTCTTGATTCACCATATCTTTGTCTGGAAGTTTATTTTCGTTGTGAACTTTCATGAAAACTTCAACGGTATTGTCGAATACCTCTTTACTAACAAAGAGGTAATTTTTATTAGTTTTAAACATTAGATCAAAGAGTTCTTTAGCAACTTCAAGACTTTCAGCTGTGTTCAAATTATCGGCTAATTCTTTTGTGGTTGTCACAAACACATCAAGATATTCGCTGGATACAGCTAGCTGTGTATTGTGCATGTTGCGTGTAATCCGTTTGTATTTCATAACATTTCGATAGTTTGATAGCGAACTTAATAACTCATTTTCTTGAATTCTCAAGTTCTTATCTCCAACAACCATGACTTTTAATAACAATTCATCCGGATCAAGCGCTATTTGTTCTTTTACAGTTTTATCCACTGGTTGTAAGGTTGATGGCGTTGACTTTTCTTTGGATTTTAGTAGAACCGTTGTCTCTTTGTTCTTTTTCTTATTGTCAACTGTTCTTGGTATCTCATCAATTAGTAAAGCTTTTGTTTGTGTCAATCGAATTGCGCTAATTTCTAAATATTGACGATAGTTCCCATTGACTTTTGCTTGATTGATTATTTCCAGCATTTCGTTGATAATATCCAGCAATTCATTGTCATTGTTTCTTTTACTTAAAGAAATCACGGCATCCAGGTATCGGAGTGGGACACTTTCTTTATTAGTAGTTAACGAAAAAATCATGGCTTCTTTACAGATTTCAATAATATCCAACACTAATTGCTTATAATCGACACTGTTTGATTCTATTTCCGCAAATAACTGGAAGGTTGTCTTTAAATCTTTATTAAGAATTGCTTCGATGATTGCTTGTTTTTGCTGTGGAGTGCTAATTTTATAGACCTCATACACATCAGAGACTTTGATTGGTAATTCACTATAAGCAATGACTTGTTCACTAATTGTTAGAGCGTCACGCATTCCTCCATCCGCAAGTCGTGCGATGACTTCAACAGCTTCCTCTTCATAATCAATGTTTTCTTGTTCGAATACATTTTTCAATCTCTTATTGATATCACTTACTGAAACAAATGAAAAATCATACCGTTGACATCTAGAAATGATGGTTGGGAGTACTTTTTGAATTTCAGTTGTTGCTAAGATAAAAATAACGTGTTCTGGTGGTTCTTCAAGAGTCTTGAGTAAAGCATTAAAAGCCCCTATGGATAACATATGGACTTCATCAATAATATAGACTTTGTATTTTGCTTCGATTGGGGCATATTTAACTCGTTCAATTAAATCACGAACATCGTCTACTCCATTGTTGGATGCTGCATCTATTTCGATGATATCTGGATGATTCTCATGAAGCATAGAGCGACACATCTCACAGTCATTGCATGGGGCATTTTCTGGATGGCTACAGTTAATGCCACGAGCAAAAAGCTTTGCTATGCTTGTTTTTCCTGTTCCTCTTGGTCCGGTAAACAAATAAGCATGAGCTAATTGATTTCTTCGAATCGCATTTTGTAATGTTTTGATAACATGAGTTTGTCCGACAACTTCAGTAAAGGTTTGAGGACGATAAGCACGATAAAGAGATTTATAAGCCATATCTGTCTCCTTTGCTATATTATATCATGAATACTCTTCTTATTTTGTCTTCGTTTGTTCTGAAAGTACGTTGTTATTATATTTGAGCACTCTTTTTCAAGGATACCACCTTGGACAATTGGATAATGATTTAAACCATCAATTTCTAGAAAGTTTGTTTTAGAACCATAGGCTCCACCTTTTGGGTCAAACGCACCAAAGTATACATTTTTTATTCGTGATTGAGTAATTGCTCCCGCACACATTAAACAAGGTTCTAAAGTCACGTAAAGATCACATTCATCAAGTCGCCACGTTCCTAATTGATAGCACGCTTGTTCAATAGCGATTATTTCTGCATGATGAAGTGCTTGTTGATTTGTTTCTCTTAAATTGTATCCAGTCGCAATCACTGTTTCATCTTTGACAATAACACAGCCTACCGGTACTTCATCGAGGGATTTTGCTTCTTCAGCTAATTGAAGGGCTATTTCCATGAATTTTTGATCCATTGTCTCTCCTTTACCTACAAAAAAAGCTACCACACACGACAGAGCTGATGTAAGGCTGCTGTATTCCTACCCTGACCTGGTTGATCAGATATCGTTGTAGTAGCAAATGTAATTATACAGAAAACAATCAAAATATTCAAACATAATTTAACTTATATTATGTTTCACGTGAAACATTCTTATTAAATGTTCTAATCAATCTACCAATCATTTCTTTAACCAAATCCGTCGGATAAGCAATATTTATACGTACAAAACCTTCACCATTAACACCAAACATCTTGCCATCATTTACAAATACTTGATTTTTGTTTAGTTTTTCAATTAAAAGATCGTTGTCATTAAATTCTTTTAAGTTAAGCCAGCACAAATAAGTTCCTTCCAATTGGTATAGAATAGCTTGTGGTAAGTCTTTTTCGATCATAGATTTTATTAAATGATAATTTGTTTCTATCAACTCATTCAATGCTTGAACCCATTCATCTCCATGAGTATATGCTGCTTGACAAGCAACTAAACCTAAAGCATTGACACTTTGACCAGTTTGTCTACTTCGGTAATCAATTAGCCTTCCTCTAAGATTCTTGTTTTTAACAATCATGTTTGCGCATTGCAATCCAGCTAGATTAAATGTTTTTGATGGTGATGTGAGAATAAAACTAATGTTTTCAGCTTCTTTGGATAGTGTTGACATGACTGTGTGTTGATGCTTTGAGTTGATTAGATCAAAATGAATCTCATCACTGATAATTAATAAATCGTTTTCTAAACAAATCGATACAATTTTATTGAGTTCTTCCTTTGTCCATACACGTCCAACAGGATTGTGAGGGCTACAAAAGAGCAATGCTTTTGTTTGTGGTTTCTTAGCTTGTTCTATAAATGCATCGAAGTCAATCAGATACTTGTTGTTGTAATATAAAAGTGGAATGTCATTAATTGTTCTGTTTCTATTTTTAATGATGCGATAAAATGGATGGTAAACAGGTGTAAAGATGATGATTTCATCTTTTGGATTAGTAAAAACCTCAATTACTTGATCAATCATCTCAATAACACCACCATAGACAAGAATATCCTCTTTGGATATCTCGAACTGATGATGTCTTTGCATATAGTCGACTACTGCATCGTAATATTCAGATCCTGGATATGTATACCCAAAAGTTGACTGATTTGTCCATTGGATAATTGCTTCTTTAATAAAAGATAATGTTTCAAAATCCATATCAGCTACAGTCATCGCAATCGATTCTACGGATGGATCATAGTATTTGTTATTCACCATTCCTGAATTTTTATAGGAATTATTGTCTTTGTTTTTGACTATTTTCGTTAAATCAAAGCTCATAAATATCACTTTCTCGCTTCAATTTTCTCTTTAAAGCCCATATACGGCTGAAGAGCTTTGGTTATATTGACTGAACCATCTTCGTTTAAATTATTTTCAAGGTAAGCAATGAGCATCCGAGGAGGAGCGACTACCGTATTGTTTAATGTGTGAGCAAAAACTTTTCCTTCTGGAGTGTCGATACGAATTTGTAAACGTCTCGCTTGTGCATCGGTTAAATTTGAACAAGAACAAACCTCAAAGTACTTGTTTTGTCTTGGACTAAACGCTTCAACATCGACCGATTTGCTCTTTAGGTCAGCTAAGTCTCCAGAACAACATTCAATAACTCTTACAGGTATATCCATTGACTGAAAAAGTTCAACCGATGCTTTCCACATAAACTCAAACCATTTCTTACTTTCTTGAGGGTCACAAACAACAACCATTTCTTGTTTTTCAAACTGATGAATCCGATAAACTCCTCTTTCTTCCAATCCATGTGCACCAACTTCTTTTCTAAAACAAGGAGAATACGATGTTAATGTTTGTGGAAGTTGATCAGGTTTTAAAATAGTATCAATGAATTTGCCAATCATCGAATGTTCAGAAGTACCAATTAAATATAGATCTTCTCCTTCAATTTTGTACATCATGTTTTCCATTTCTTCAAAACTCATAACTCCTTCAACCACGGATCTGCGAATCATATACGGTGGAATGGTGTAAGTAAACCCTTTATCGATCATAAAATCTCTTGCGTAGGCTAAAACCGCAGAGTGCAAACGAGCAATATCTCCCATCAGATAATAGAAACCTGCACCACTTGTCTTACGGGCACTTTCTAAGTCAACGCCATTCAGCGCTTCCATGATATCGATATGATGAGGCACAATAAATTTTGGAATACTCGCTTCACCAAATCGTTCCAGCTCAACATTTTCAGTATCATCTTTACCAATTGGAACTGTATCATCGATAATATTTGGGATTTGCATCTGTAAATTGACAATTTCTTTGAACAATGGTTGTTCAGATTCTTCCAAGTGAAGAAGCTCGTCCGCCATGTCAACAACCTGTTGCTTGATTAAGTTGGCTTCATCAAATTTCTTTTGACCCATCAATTGACCAATTTGTTTACTCAATGCATTGCGTTGTCCTCTTAGATTGTCCGCTTGAGTCTTCAAGTTTCGGTAGTCTTGATCCAGTTTAATGATTTTATCAACCATTTCAATTTTGTGTTCTTGGAATTTCTTTTTTAAATTTTCTTTAACTAATTCTGGATTTTCTCTAAAAAGTTTAATATCTAGCATAATTGCCTCCTTTTGTATAAAAAAAGATACCGCCAAGGGACGATATCTCGTGTTGCCACCCTTCTTTGAAATGTTTCACGTGAAACATTTCCTCAAACTCTATAACGCGAGTACCGATTCGTTCAGGAGTGGAACTATAATTTAAACCAGTGATTTTCACCAACCATCACCTCTCTAAAGATTTTCATTATATTAGTCTCCATCATCACGATGTACAAGTATCATAACAAAAAATGAGTCATAATTAAATTGTTTTTATTCGAATTCAGAAGATATTCCTCGAGTCATTGAGAGTGGTTGCGAAAAAACAATTCCTGCACCCGCTTTTTCAAAGTTACCTGCTTGATAGATTGCTTCCATTAAACTCGCTTCAATCGCCTTGTCAACAACAAACAAAACAATTTCTTTTTCAGGTTCTATAGCTACTCCAAAAAATTTAGCTGCTTCTTTACTTACTGTTCCATGTCCTTTGATAATAGTCGCACCTCGAGCACCATTTTTTCTTGCTACTTCAAGAACTTCTTCAGATTGACCATAGTTAGTAATTGCTGTAATTAATACTTCCATTTTTTTGTTTTCCTCCTGTTCGACTTTGCAGTGCATCCCAGAAACTAATGATTCTGTTACTGTTGTGACAAAAAGTATTCAATGACCTGCACAGAGAAATGTGTCAAAAG
>JAAYEW010000076.1 GCA_012728555.1 Erysipelothrix sp. | reverse complement strand
CGTTCATTATCATCAACGATTGGATAGTGATGATAATTTTGATTTTATAGCACCTTTCAAAGAAAAAATTAATCGTTCAGAAGATAGATTGTCAAGACATGCTTCCAAAGTTTACTTAACGATTATTGAATTTGACAATGTCGTGATTTATGCTGATAAACAAATGAATACTGTATAAAAAAACGAGTATTTAAAGAAGATGTAGAAATGTACGAGCTTTAAAGAAGTTGTAGATATTTCTATATCCTCTTTTTGTATGCTTTAAAGAAGTTGTAGATTTATAAAAAAGAGAAAATCTCCTAAGATTAAAGTGTTCAAACTAAAGAAGGAGACTTTCTCATGCACAACTCTATCATAGATTTTTTAAATCTAAAAGAAGAAGAAATTGAAACGCTTGAAACACACTCTACAACCACTGAATTAATTGTTCACTTATCATTAAGAAAACAAGCACATCCATGTCTTAGATGTAAGATTAAGACGAGTATCGTTAAAAACACTTACACTAGAACGATTAATCATGGTCTTTTTATCTCAAGAAAATGTACAGTACTTTACAAACAAAAACGATATTACTGTCCCATTTGTCAGTCAAGCTTTATTGAACCCAACACACTGGTCAATAAACATCAAAAAAAATCGTTAGCTTCTGTCTATCACGTCATGGAGTTACTTAAAAGTCCCCATATGACTTTTAAAAAGGTTGGTGAACTCCTTCAACTATCAACAACGACTATTCTTGATATTTTCGTTAGTCATTGTCCTGACACTAAGAAAACACTTCCTCGAGTGCTCTGTATCGATGAAGTTTATTTAGGACGAAACGCCACTAAGAAATATGTCGCTATATTGATGAATTTTGAAAGTATGGAGATTATTGATGTCATTTATGGAAGAAATAAAGCTGCGCTCCATAGTTATTTCCAAAGAATTTCTTTAGAAGAACGAGAAACAGTAGAATTTCTAAGTACTGATATGTATGAAGGGTTTCGTTTTCTTCAACAGAATTATTTAAAAAAAGTGAAGGTGTGTGTCGATCCATTTCATGTTATCCAATTAATCTTGAAGATGTTTGATAAGCAGATAATGAAAATTATGAATCAATTTGAAAAGGATAGTATTGAATATTACCTTCTAAAAAACAAGAGGGATCTTTTATTAAAGAACGCGTATCGAGTCGATTGGTCCTATCGAAGCCATAATAGGAAATTAGGTTATTCGGTATCAAACTTCAAACTCAGAGAACTACTTTTAGAGATTAACCCCCTTTTAAAAGAACTGTATGAGATTAAAGAAGACTATATTCAACTGAATGGATCAAAGAGTCAAGAAGAAGCGAGAGAACGTTTGGAAGCGTATATCTTAAAGCGCATGCATCATTCTCTTCCAGAAGTTAAACGGATTGGTAAAACACTTTCAAAATGGAATAAAGAAATTATTAATTCCTTTACATGGTTTGACAATAGACGAATTTCAAATGGACCAATAGAATCAAGAAATAACATCATAAAACTCATCATACGGAACGCTGCTGGATATCATAATTTCGATCATCTAAGACTTCGAATACTCTATTGTATTAACCAAAAGTAAAAGAGTAAACTCAGTGTTGAGTCTACTCTTTTCTACAACTTCTTTATAGCGTGCATCTACAACTTCTTTATAGCTAACACCTATTTTTCTACAACTCCCTTAAAGAGCCCTTTTTTTAAACTTCAGATCAACAAATCATCCTATCGCTTCGTGATCGATAATATAATAACTCTTTTTTCCTTTTTTTATTATACTAATTTTATTTTCAACAGCATTCTCTTTAGTAATCATTGTTT
>JAAYEW010000075.1 GCA_012728555.1 Erysipelothrix sp. | reverse complement strand
GCAACACAAACGACTAATCACTGTTGTGGTTCCATCACCCTCTTTTACTTTGGACCATATCGGATGCAGTGCTGTATCTAAATTATCAAATGACTGCTCTAAATGTAACTCGCGATTCTTGCGACCATAGTCATAAAAACGATAGGTCGTATTCGAATTTGTACTCACTTCAATGGCTAAAATATCTTTTCCAAGTGCATGCACAAGACCTGCAGGAATATAAACAAAATCATTTGTTTGTACTTCAACTCTATTCAAATACTTCTCGATTGTCTCGTTAAGAACTGCTTTTTTCAAAAGTTCAACATCTGAAGTTGTCGTTCCAACTACGATGGATGCCCCTGGTTTAGCATCAATAATGTACCAAGCTTCATATTTACCTAAATCAGACAAATGTTTTTCTGCATATTCTTTGGTAGGATGCAGCTGAATCGATAAATTGTCTTTGGCATCTAAATAAGCAATTCTAAGAAACTCTTCTTTTGGTGTGACTCCTAACATTGAAGGGTTCTTATTTACTAGTTCACTCAATGTTATGTTTTCTGATTCAATAGCGTTTGACCCATACTCATGAAATGAGATTTCCCAAATTGTACCAATGGAGGAGTCTAAGTTATTTTTATATTGACTCAAAAACCCTCTTCCCCAAACTGTTTTATCGAAAATCGGTTGAGTTTTATAGACTGGCATTAATTAAACCACCCAATAATCGTTTGCCAATTCATGATTAGTAAAAATAAAGCTAAAAAGACAAACGGTGTAATTAACATAAACCAATAAACACGATTTACTTTTCTTTCAATTCTTTTCCAAGCATCTTGGTTAAAGTAAAAACGATCATCCTCTGTTTTTACCACTACACCTTCTTGAATTAAGTTACCAAAGGTGTAGCCTATCATATCACTACTTAAAGGAACATCTTTGAATTTTTCAATAGATATGGCATGGTTTTTATCATTCGCTCTATGATAACGAAAAACCTCAATAACTAATCGTCCGGCACTTTGTTGTACTGTTTTCTTTCCCATTTTTACCAATTAAATCCTTCTTCGTTAAATGCCTTTTTCCAATCGCTACTAAAAGCACGGACAGCATCATCGGTCATCGACTGCTCCATCATCTTGTCAACAACCTCTGGAGCAATAGTCATGGCTGGACATCCTGCCTTCATCATTTCTAATGCTTGTTGTGCATTCTTAAAAGAAGCTGCAACCACTTTTGTCGGATAACCATAATAATCAAGAATCGCAACTAAATCCGCAATAATTGCGACACCATCCACACCGATATTATCCAGTCGATTTAAGTACGGTGCAATATAATCAACACCACATTTGGCTGCCAGTACCCCTTGATTCGCTGAGTAACATGCGGTAGCAGTCACTAAATATCCTTCTTGTTTAAGTTGTTTCATTGCTTGAAAGCCTTCTTTTGTACAAGGAATCTTCGCATATGTATTTTTTCTTAATTGGTTAATGACTTTTCCTTCCTTGACAATTCCTTCAACATCCGTACTAACTACTTGAATATGTAACGATTGGTCTTCATGAAGAACGCTAATAATTTCTTGAATAACTTCACGATAATCCCTGTTTTCTTTTGTTAAGATGGTTGGATTGGTTGTCACTCCATCAATGGTAAGTACTTGTTGATAATACTTGATTGCTTCAACATTCGCTGTGTCTAAAATTAATTCCATGTGTACCTCCTTATACACTTGCGATTACCAAATCACAAGTTCCTTTTATTTGATAAGTCGTGCTTGCTTCAACAAAAAAACTATCTCCCTTTACAAAATCAAGAGTTTCATTATCATGCATCAGTATCCCATTTCCTTCAGTAACCACGACTGCTTGAAAGCTGTCACTATTTGATTTAAGTTCTAGTTCATCGTCAATCTGTAGCATCTTGACAGTGAAATATTGATTGGATAGAAGCTTTCTTAATGAATAACCTTCCAGTTTTTCCCAAGCACTTTCTACTTCAAAACTAACTGGCTCCAAGTTACTCACATCAACTGCTTTCTCAATATGTAATTCCCTTAATTTGCCATCCGTACCGACACGATTAAAGTCATAGACACGGTACGTTGAATTTGAACTTTGTTGAATTTCACAAATCACTAATCCTTTTCCTACCGCATGAATCGTCCCCGCTGGAATATAATAAACATCCCCTGCCCTGACCTTGATGAAGTTTAAATTCTCACAGATGGTATTGTTTTTGATGGATTGTCGATACTCTTCTTTAGTTAAGCTGTCTTTTACTCCATAGTAAATCCCCGAATTTTCTTCGGCTTCTAAAACGATCCACATTTCGTTTTTACCGTACTCCCCTTCAACGGCTAAAGCATATTCATCATCGGGATGAACTTGAATGGATAAATCTTGCTTGGCATCAAGAAACTTGACTAAGATTGGAAACTCTTGAAACGATGACCCTTTCGAGCCTAAAACAACCGGTGTCACTTTTGATAGATATTCAATCAAAGTCATGCCTTCGTATGGGCCATTGAGAATAACACTTGGTCCGTCTTTATGAAAACTAACTAACCAGCTTTCTGCTACAATATCATCACTCACTTTGTTATATTTTTCTTTTAGTTTTTCTCCGCCCCATAAATAATTTTTAAAGGCACTCTTTAATTTATAGACAGCCATTATTGATTTCGCTCATCGATTGCTTTTTTAAAGCGTGCTGTAATCTCTTGTGGTCTTGTAATTGCTCCACCAACAACTACACAAAAGGCTCCTAAATCCAGAGCTTTGGCTGCTTGTTGTGGTGTATGAATCTTTCCTTCCGCTATGATGGGGCAGTTTGTTTCTGTCGCTAATTGATGAATTAAATCAAAGTTGGGTCCTTCTGTTACAGCACTATAAGGAGTATAGCCAGATAATGTAGTCCCTACAAAATCTACTCCAGCTTCAATTGACTTTATCCCTTCGTCAACTGTAGAAACATCTGCCATCAATAAAACCTCAGGGTACTTTTCTTTAATTTGACGAACAAATTCGTAAGCTGTAAGACCATCCCCTCGAGCTCGATCTGTACAATCTAGCGCAATGATGTCACATCCAGTTTCTACTAAGGCATCAATTTCGTTCCAAGTCATCGTAATATATCCTTCATAATCTTCATACGATTTCTTAATTATCCCAATAACAGGTACATCAACTACTTCTTTAATCTGTACAATGTCAACGACACCTTGGGCACGAATACCAACAGCTCCAGCCTGTACAGCGGCAGTTGCCATTAAGTCCATGACATGTCCTTCAGGACGATAAAGAGGTTCATTTTCTAATGCTTGGCAAGAGACGATGAGTCCACCTTTAAGTTGTTTTAACAATTGCTGTTTTTTCATGTTACCTCCAAATATATGTTTATTTCATTATAACACAAAGATTTTCTGTCTTGAGAACAAATTGATAATGTGTACAATGTAAGAGGAGGATTATTATGAAAACTACAGTCATTGGTACCGGACGCTGGGGAACCTTTATTGGATGGTATCTAGATTCTATCCAACACTATGTCACATTATATGGAAGAGAAGAGTCAAACCATTTTAAGCAATTAAAATCTGAGAGACACAATACTTATTTATCGCTATCGGAATCGATGGTGTTAACTTCTGATAAAGAAGATATCAAAGAGAGTGATCTTTTATTTATATCTGTTGGAGCCCAAAACTTAAGAGACTTATTAATTGAACTTAATGAATATTTTATTGGACAACCACTTGTTCTATGTATGAAAGGATTAGAAATTAGTACCGGCAAACGGTTAACACAGATTGTTTCTGAAGAGCTTGGAAGTGATTATCCTTGTGCTGTCTGGTTAGGCCCTGGTCATCCTCAAGAGTTTACTAAAGGAGTTCCTAACTGTATGGTGATTGATTCACAAAACATTGAATTAAAAGATATGTTAGTCAATGAGCTTTCTTCTAGTCTTATTCGCTTTTATTTCGGTTCCGATTTAATCGGTAATGAATTAGGTGCTGCACTAAAAAACGTTATCGGAATAGCAGCTGGAATGTTAGATGGTCTACAATTATCGTCACTTAAAGGGGCATTGATGGCTCGTGGTTGTAAAGAAGTTTCGGTATTAATAGAAACTTTGGGTGGAGATCCAATTTCAGCCTATGGACTGTGTCATTTAGGGGACTATGAAGCAACTGTCTTTAGTCAACATTCTCACAATCGTCAGTTCGGCGAACTATTTATTAAAAATCAAACTTTTAATAATTTAGCAGAAGGGTATTATACCGTAAAAGCAGTCAGAACGATTGCGAAACAGTACGGTCTTGACTTACCTATCTCTAATGCACTCTATCAGGTATTGTTTGAGAATCGAGATCCGCTTGAAACAATCAATTCGCTTTTTCTTCGCTCGTTAAAAAATGAGTTTTAAGACACCTTGTCGGTTTTATTGATTTTTCTTTTCGAGTAACACGTTGGATCAATCCTTGTTTTTACGGTTTGTACAATCGAAGAGATCGAGTATTTCATTTAAAATTTTTATAATCAGGTTTTACTTATGTTAAGAAATAGGATTCTATTTCTTTTTTAGAAATTTCAACTTGCTTTAAACACTAAAATTGACTATAATCTGTTACTAATAAGGGAGGATTCTTATGGCAAAGATTCTTAAAGACATGTCTCACACATTTGATGAATATTTATTAATTCCAGGTTATTCTAATGAAGACGCAATTGTCCAAAATGTTAGTTTGAAGGCACCATTAACTCGTTTTAAAAAAGGAGAAGCTCCTAAAATCACACTGAATATTCCACTGGTCTCAGCCATTATGCAATCGGTTTCTAATGATACATTAGCCATTGCGCTTGCGAAAGAAGGTGGAATTTCATTTATTTATGGTTCACAACCAATCGAAGCACAAGCTCAAATGGTCAAGAAGGTCAAGGATCACAAAGCAGGGTTTGTCATTAGTGACTCTAACTTAAAACCCTCTAATACGTTACAAGATGTGCTCAATCTGCTAAAAATTACCCACCATTCCACCATGTGTATTACCCAAGACGGTAGTGCTAATGGTAAACTCTTAGGTTTAGTAACAAGTCGTGATTATCGATTAAGTAGAATGTCTTTGGATACTCCAATTGCTTCTTTTATGACAGGGTTAGATCATCTGATTGTTGGGGATACTTCTATGACTCTTTCCGATGCGAATGATAAAATTTGGGACCATAAACTCAACGCACTCCCAATAGTTGACGAACATGGAAACTTAAGTAGCATTGTCTTTCGCAAAGATTATGACTCTCACAAAGAACATCCTGATGAACTTCATGATATTGAAAAAAGATTATTAGTAGGTGCTGGTATTAATACAAGAGACTACAAAGAACGAGTTCCTGCGCTACTTGATGCAGGAGCAGATGTTCTTTGTATTGATTCTTCTGAAGGTCACAGTGAATGGCAACGAAAAACAATTCGTTATATCAAAGAAACTTTTGGTGAAAATACATTAGTAGGAGCTGGAAATGTTGTTGATGATGCGGGGTTCCGATTCTTAGCAGATGCGGGAGCAGACTTCATTAAAGTGGGTATTGGCGGTGGTTCGATTTGTATAACTCGTGAAACAAAGGGAATCGGTCGTGGTCAAGCCTCTTCAATTCTAGCTGTTGCCCAAGAAAGAGATCGCTATTTCCAAGAAACCGGGATTTATGTTCCGATTTGTAGTGACGGTGGGATTGTTTATGATCACCACATTACCCTTGCTTTAGCAATGGGAGCTGACTTTTGTATGCTTGGTCGTTACTTCTCACGCTTTGATGAAAGTCCAACCAATAAAGTCTTTTTTAATGGACGATACATGAAAGAATATTGGGGAGAAGGATCTGCCCGCGCAAGAAACTGGCAACGCTATGATTTGGGTGGAGACAGTAAATTAAGTTTTGAAGAAGGAGTCGATAGCTATGTTCCCTATGCTGGAACCCTTAAAGACAATGTGTTATTATCTTTGACCAAAGTTAAGTCTACTATGTGCAATTGTGGAGCATTAACAATTAATGATCTTCAAGAAAAGGCTGTTTTGACACTTGTTTCACCTTCATCGATTCAGGAAGGTTCAGCGCACGATGTCTTGTTGAAGAATAAAGTTCAATAAATGATAAAAAACTATCCACTGTAAATGGATAGTTTTTATTATATATTACGGTGTTTAACCTGAAGTTCAATGTTTATACTGCAGTTTTCTAATAATAAACCTTCTTTAAATACAGACCAACTGGTTTTGCCTTTAAAGAAACTAGTTCTTTGTCCTTGGCTTCTAGAATATTTTTGACATCCTGTGGTTCCATAGTTCCTTTACCAACCTCGATTAATGTTTGAGTTAACATCCGAATCATATAGCGAAGAAATCCTGAACCACTGTATTCAATTTTTAGAAGATTATCTTCTTTTGTAAATTTTATGTCAAAAATAGTTCGAATTTGATTGGGAACCTCTTTGAAGGAATTACAATTGAAACTCGCAAAATCATGAGTTCCAATAAAACTGCTAGCGGCTTCTTTCATTTTGTTTAAATCGAGCTCATGATTGAGTTGAAGTTGATAGTTTTTCATAAAAACATTATATTCGCCTAAATTTATAATATATTCATATATCTTTTTTTTGACTTGATTGCGAGCATGGAAGTCATCTTCAACCAACTCAAGTGACTTCATATATATTGCAGCATGTGTCTGGGCATTCAGCGCATGCAAATATATATCAGGAGCAATGTTTAAGTCTGTATCGAAATGAAAAACTTGATTGATTGCATGGACTCCACGATCTGTTCTGCCTGATCCAACAATTCCTACTTTTCGTTTGTGCATGATTGTTAAAACTCTTTCAATGTCTTCTTGGACTGAGAGTCCTGTGATCTGTTTTTGCCAACCAATAAACTTGGAACCATCATAACTACAAGTAACTTTGTATCGCATTACATTACCGCTAAATAAATACATACCGCAAGAATGAGGATAATGAAAATTAAGAAGAACCAATCACTGTGTCGAATGATGAGTTGTTTATAACGAGTTCTTGGTTTGCCCGGAGCATATCCTCTGGCTTCCATTGCATCTGCTAAATCTTCGGCTCTTTGGAAAGCACTGACAAATAATGGTACGATTAATGAAAGGATTCCTGAAACTTTCTCTTTGATTGTTCCTTCTTGGAAATCAACACCTCGAGAGGCTTGGGCTTGCATAATCCGTTGTGCTTCTTCAATTAACGTTGGGATAAACCTTAAAGCAATAGAAATCATTAAGGCGATTTCGTGAGCAGGAACTCCAAAACGTCGTAAGGGTTTTAATAAGTCTTCAATCCCTAGTGTCATATCTAATGGAGCAGTACTAGCGGTTAATAATGTTGTGACCGTAATCATTAGTACTAACCTTACCATGATATACGCTGTTTGTAATAACGCATCTGAATAGATTTTGAAACTACCCAGTGTAAAGACAAGTGTTCCTGTTTTTAAACTAAGAATATTGATAATTAGCAAGAATATCATCATGTACATCATTGGTTTGAACGATTTTAAGAAAAAGCTAATCCTTATTTTTGAGACAATAACACCAATCAATAGCATGAGTGCTAAAAAAAGATAGCCTATCCAGCCCACATTTAAGAAGATTGCTGTGAGCATCATGAGCATTCCAATCAGTTTAAAGCGTGGATCTACTTTATGAAGTGCTGAATCGAGGGGTAAATAACGTCCTAGAGCAATATTGTTCACGCTTTTACCTCCTTAAGAATTCCTTCGATTAACTTATCCATGGTAATTATCGATGAATCAAGTTTAAATCCTTTTTTTATCAGACTGTTACGGGTCAAAATCACTTTTGGTAAGACAAATTCTAACTCATCCATCATTTGTTCTTGGGTAAAGAAGTTAATCTTTGTATCGCTATAAAGAACTTCCCCTTTATCCATGACAACCACATTGTCTGCATAATCTAGGACATGTTGTAAGTCATGGGTTACTAGAATGACTGTTTTATTTAGCTTTTGATTGTAGTCTGAAAAAACTTTCATAATTTGTTTTGACCCTTGAGGATCTAAGCCTGCGGTCGGCTCGTCACACACTAAAATATCGGGGTTCATCGATAGTATTCCAGCAATGGCTACTCTTCTTTTTTGTCCTCCAGATAATTCTAAAGGAGATTGATTGAAAAGCTCTGGCTCTATGCCGACTAGCTGTAAAGAGGCAATGGCTGCTGCTTTTGCTTCATCGTGCGTTTTCTTAAAGTTTAAAGGACCAAACATGACATCTTTGAGGATGGTTTCTTCAAACAGTTGAGCTTCTGGAAACTGAAAGACAAGTCCGACATTTTCTCTAAGTGCTTTTAGTCCGGTGTTCTTTTTATTGGCTACAATCACTTTGTCTTGGACAATGACTTGTCCTGAAGAAGGGATTAATAATGCGTTTAAATGTTGGACAAGTGTTGATTTCCCTGAACCTGTCGCACCGACAATTGCGGTAATTTTTCCTTCTTCAATTTCTAAGTTTATATTCTTTAGGGCTTGAAATGAAAATGGAGAGTTAGGTGAGTATTCGAAGCTTACTTCTTTAAATTGTATTGCCATAATTCGTTAATAATCTTCCCTTCATCTAACATATTTTCAATTGGAATTCCCTTGTCTTTAAGTTTGGTGGCGAGTTTAACACTAAACGGTACATCTAACTGAATGTCCGTGAGTACTTTTTGTTGGGTTAATATTTCGCTTGGATTACCATTAAAGGTGATTTGTCCTTCGTTCATCACTATTACTTGGTCTGAGAAGTTTACTTCTTCAATATCGTGCGTAATGGAGATGATTGTCATTTTTTCATCCTGATGTATTTTTCTGACTAAGTCCATGACTTCCTTTTTGCCTTTTGGATCAAGCATCGCTGTTGCTTCATCCAGTATCAATATATCTGGTTTCATGGCTAAGACACCAGCAATAGCGACTCGTTGTTTTTGACCACCAGAAAGTTTTGTTGGTTCATGGTTTAGAAAAGATGTCATGTCGACGAGTTCTGCAAATGTTTCAATAATTGGATCCATATCTTTAGGTGCTACACTGTGGTTTTCTAAACCAAAAGCAATGTCATCTCTGACTGTACTGCCAATAAATTGATTATCAGGATTTTGAAAAACAATCGCAATGATGTCACGAATTTCGGTTACGTTTTCTTCTGTTAACAGTTTATCTTCAATCGTAATTGTTCCTTCGTTAGCTTCAAGTAACCCAACCAAAAGTTTAGCGATCGTAGATTTTCCTGATCCGTTGTGTCCGATAATTGTTGTGTATGATCCTTTTTCAATATCAAAAGAAACATCATTGACTGCTTCTTTTTGATCTTCAAAATATCGATATGTCACGTTTTTTACACTAATTTGCATATGTACCTCTTTCATGAAAATGGCAATCACTGATGGATTGCCACAATCTATTCTTGAATGTCTTCGACTGCTTCTTGGATATCGTGCTCTGCTTTATCTAACTTTGATTCGATATTAGCGAGAATTGAATCGATGTGTGAGCCAACTCCATCGATAAGTTCGTGAATTTGACTATCCAGTTTAAGTACAAATTCATCTCCTGATTGTTTACGACGGTTGTACTCATTATAAGCAAGATAACCTAATCCAGCAGCAGCTGCTAAACCTATTAATTTTTTCATACTATAATCCTCCATTCTTAGTGCTATTTTAACATAAAGACACTAAACAATAAAGAATTCTAAACTTTCTTTCGGATACTTAATTTTTGTTGAAAGCTTCGATTCGATGTTAATTCTCAGTTAAAGTTCCGTTTAATATTTACAACCTTATAATTAACCTGTGATCCTGTTGAAAAAGGAATTCTCAGCGATGATAAAAATAGGAATGAAACATTGTTCTTTTAAAGAAAATAGAATTATAGAAACATATTTAAACCAAGACGCTTAACTTTGTTCGATTGCTAAAGAAATTAAAGAACATCGTTACCTTCATGCCGAGCGAATGCTAGAAACAAATGCGGAATTCAAGATCTCTGTGTGAAAATCAGATTATGTACACTTTGTCTTTTTGGAAAGTGTAAGTATTGCTCTGTAAGTAGATGCTCAGACCTGTATGATGACTTTGAGGAAGAACCTCACTGTAAGCAAGCGGCTAAGTATTCCTCTGTTTGTAATGACTGTGTAGAAAAATAGAAAAGTCACTAACCTAAGTTCTTCTATAAACAGAAACAGCTTAACGGGAATATGAAGAAAAAGGTTCTTTTGATAAAAAAGGACCACGATTGGATGCAGTTCAATTAGCTAGCCTAGACAAAAAGGAGTAAGCATGAATCCACTTGATGTTAAGAAGCTTTGTTATGTGTCCAATCAGGTCAATAATTATCTAAGAAAATCACTGAGATTTCATTCTTCTTATCAAATCGCTTCCGAAATTCTAAATAAAAAGATGTTCGAGTTGAATAGATTGTCTGTTGTCCAACCAATTGACGTAAATCTTTTGTGCACCATTTAAAAACAATAACAGGACCACACCTACGCTAAATAGTTTTATTGGAACTTTCAAAGCAAATAAAATGAATCTTACCCATTAAAGATATTTTGTTGTGGTTTTTAATCCCTTTTTACAGCCACAGTATAAACTATTCTATTATTACTTAACATTAAAACTCACCAAAAAAGTTCCATATCATTACTGAATACGGAACTTTATTTGAAAACAGAACTTCACTTACCATTCAAGCGTTTCTTTCGGATAATTAGTAATCCATCTCCTACAGATTTATGGGTGACGTCTAAGTCTTGACGCAGAAGAAGATTTTCTTCAAAACTTTT
>JAAYEW010000074.1 GCA_012728555.1 Erysipelothrix sp. | reverse complement strand
TATTTATGAATTCATTTTTTAGAGGTTCTAATTTTTTATTCATATTTGCACCTTTCGGAAGGCGTTTTTTTTATTGCCTTCCAATAAATGCATTTTTCTATGATTATTACGATATCACAAGGAGAGTTCAATACGTTATGAATATCTGTACTAATTTCTATCGTTGTCGTGCCTTACTGTTTGCTTTTGACATAAGAAGTGGATTCGACAGAATCAGGTAAAAATTAATATCCTAACTTTCTTCTGTTTTCATTTATACTATGTCCGTACATTGTTTATTCCTAATCTTAATTCACATCAAACAACTCTCATAGTAAAAATATAGATTAATTCAAATCACCAAAAAACACTAACTTGGATAACTATTCTCTACCCCTTCTTCACCAAACACCCCTTCACAAACAATCACACCCAAGAAGATCCAAAAAATGTATGCCACCGAAACAACACTAATATTAAAAAACGCTTGAACCAGGTAAGCCAAAACAGCAGTCAAATATGGTAAATAGCGATCATTGAGCTTCAACAACTCAAAACCTCTTTTTAAACACAACCAGATAAAAACCAAGTAAACAATCAACGCCGGTATTCCTGAAGAAACCGCAATATGCAAATACTCATTATGGGCACGATCCACCAGAAACACAACTCCATACATGTCAATCATTTCCTCTTGAAAGGTCTCAACAAAATGAGTTTCCAAGTTTTCTAAACCATAACCAACCCATGGACTCTCTTGAATCAAATCAATCGTACGCAGCCAGATATAGACTCGATTCGCTCCCGCCTTTTCATAACCCTCTTCTTTTTCAAGAAGAAGTTGAGTGTCTTTACCAATACTCAAAAATCGATTCGACAAGTTGCTATTACTACTCTGATTCACAAACACCGCAATGCCAACAAAAGTAATCAGTAACACCACAAACGGTTTCCATAACTTTTTGTTCGTGAAAACAAACACTGTCGCCACACCCAAAATCACAACACAACCCAACAACGCACTTCTAGTAAATGTCAAAAGAAGACACCAATAAATCAGCGATGACACAATTAGAAACTTCACTTTGGATTGTTTCAAAAACAGAAAAAGAGGAAGTGGTAACATCAACACTAAATAGGATCCCAAGAAATTAGGATTTCCCATCGTTGAAAAAGCTCTACTCACCCAACTGAACCGGATCTCATCTCTAGGAATTGGATCGATTCCATAATATTGACAAATTCCATAGACCGATACAAGAACAGCCGTGATACTCATTATATTTACTAGTTCATTATTTTCTCTAAAATAGGCTCTAGAAAACAGAAACAACAAGGCATAGGTAACTACCGTATACAAACCTTCCTGACGTCTAAATTTTCCCCAAATCGCCATGATTGGATTCTCTGAAAACAAAGTTGAAACAATCGATAACACTAACAACAGCAATAAAAGGTAACTGAATTGATCTAGTCTTAAAGATCTCCTATTGGATGACAGCAGTTGAACACCTATCATTAAAAGAACCAAAACATATACCACAAGAATCTTTGGATAATAAAAATTATCCGCTGAATATGGAAGTAGAATCAAAGGAACAAACACTAAAACTGAATGTAACAATAAGCGGATTGTGTTGGAATTTCTCATATTGAACTAATTTCCTTTTAATTTCTCAATTGATGTCAGTATAACATACCGTCACTAAAAATAATATTAGGGTAGACAATTGATTAATCAACAATTCCCTTACCAGAAACCACCGCAGAACCAACCATCAAGAAAATCACACCAAGAAGACCATTCACAACACTGTTGGCAATAGTCAATGCTTCTAAAGAAAAAGCATTCATCAGATACAGTATAAAAACAACCAGACCAGTGGGAACTAAGGCTACCAAATATAGTCCTGTTGTCACTAACAGTTTCAACAACTGATTCTTGCTAAACCCAATAAATCGCATCGACAAAACTAGAATCGACAAGTACAAGAAGGACACAATCCATAAGTTCATTGAAAAATAGAGAGCATCCAACAGTGGTTCACTAAAAGCCAAGATGAGAACTAGCGAAGCAAACAACACATAAATACCACTCTGAATAAATCGAACACTCAGTGTCGCAACCATCTTCTTAAAATCAGAATCAGGAATTAAATAGATAAAATGTCTCTTCAATTCACTCTCAATTGAATCAGTATTCATGGTAAACAATAACGAGATTACCATCATCCCCTTAAACATGTCCGCATCACCACTCACAATCGAAATGATTGTGTAAATAACCATTATCATAATCTGATTCATACTCAGCAGTTGTCTTGTTTTTATCAGCTGTAACAACTGTCTAGAAAAGAGTGCCCAACCACCACTGCTAAAAGTATACTTCTTAATTTTTGATAACTTCTTTGAATCCTTCAGACCCTCTAATGTATCCTGATTATTCTTGGAAGCCATCATCTTGGATTTAATCGCACTCACACGAGCTGCATCCTCAGTCGCTTTCTCATAATAATCACCATCAAAACGATAAAACAACGCAATATAAGTAAGCGAAAGCACCAATGGAATCCCATATCCAACCCAAAAGTTGTTATTCTGTACAGCATTTGCCCAACCCACAAAAGGAACAAATTGAAACCACGGATGACTCACCATCTTCTCAAACAGTCTCATCACTCCAACATCAAAGCGTCCATAATTACTAACTATCAACACAATCAACAGCATCACTATACTCAAAACAGGCAACCAACGATTGATGCGACTTGGTTCTTCTTTCGAAGCATTCACAATGTAATAATAGTTAAAATACATTAAGGCCAACAAAATAGTCAAACTTAAAAACAAAAAAGCTTTCCAGAGCATAGTTGAATCCCAAATTAAGAAATTAAAAAACAAACCAAAATAGATCACTGCTCCAAAGCCAATAGCCACCATTTGTTGAAGTGACGAGATTACCAAATAGTTCTTTACCTGAACAGAACTAAAAGGACCCACAAACAAGTAATTCGCATCATTTAAATACAACAACGCAGTTTGCTTATTAAAAACAAAAATCAACAAAATGAGTAATGGCATACTCCCAATAAGCAAAAGGAAACCATCTTTAGCAAAAACACCAGCCGGAACCACTGTTTCTCTTGTACTCAGAAAATAAAATAGTCCAAGTATTGCCAACAGAACAATACCACTCAAGAT
>JAAYEW010000006.1 GCA_012728555.1 Erysipelothrix sp. | reverse complement strand
GTGGCAGTTTCTTTATGATTGTGTGCTAGTTGAATGGCTGCATCAATTGAGTCAACCTCACTTCCATCACACGAGATTGCATTTAATCCAAATGCTTTGAATTTTTCAGCAAAGTCAAAGGTCTTACAAATATCATTAGTATAACCATCTAATTGTTTTTTGTTATCGTCCACAAAGATTGTTAGATTTGATAGTTGATGGTGGGCAGCAAATTGAACGGCTTCCCAACATTGTCCTTCATTGAGTTCACCATCTCCAACAATTGTATAGACATGATTTGGTTTATTTTTTGATTTCAAATAGTAACTAATTCCCGTTGCTACTGAAATCCCTTGGCCAAGGGAACCAGTCGTCATATCAACACCTTCAACTAAATTCTTGTCTGGGTGAGATGGAAGACTAGTTCCATTAGCATTAAGGGTCATTAATTTTTCTAATGGAAAGAAATCTTTTAGAGCAAGGGTAGCGTAATACGCTGGTCCTGCATGACCTTTCGATAAAACAAAATAATCTCGATTCGTGTCCTTTGGATCTAAAGGATTGACTTTCATATATTTTCCATAAAGAACCGCTAATGTTTCAACAATTGATAATGCGCCACCGTAATGACCATAACCTATGTTGTTAAGTTCTTTTAATGTGTAGTATCGAATTTCTTTTGCGAATGCCTGTAACTCCATTTATTTTCTCTCCATTCTATTTTTAATTAAGCTTTATTTTTTGATTTACCCATGAATGTTGCAGCAAACATTAAAGCAACAATGACTACAACACCACCGATAACTCCAATTTGTCCTGCGCTTAGTCCTAGATTACCAAAGAGGATACCTACGAGTGTAAAGTCAGCATCTGAGAATGTTGATCCAGCGTTACCTAATGAACCCATTAATGGCATCATCCAAAGTGGTAAGAAACTAATAGCAACACCATTTGCGAAAGATCCTAATAGTGCTCCTTTTAGACCACCAGTTGAGTTACCGAAGACTCCTGCTGTAGCACCGACGAAGAAGTGAGGAACAACGCCTGGAAGAATAATGGTAGTTCCCATTGCTCCCATGATTAACATTGACACAATTCCACCAAGGAAACTTGAGAAGAATCCGATTAAGACTGCATTTGGTGCATAAGGGAATACGACTGGACAGTCAAGTGCTGGAATAGCATTTGGAACCAATTTTTCAGAAATTCCTTTGAATGCTGGAACGATTTCAGCAAGAATTAAACGAACACCTGCTAAGATTACATAAACACCAGCTGCAAATTTTCCACCTTGTGTGAAAGCAAAGATAACAGCGTTAACACCACCTGAATAAGTTTCTTCAACCCAAGCTGGTCCAGCAGCAAGAGCAACGATAATATAAATAACCATCATTGTTAAAGCGATAGAAACTGTAGAGTCACGTAAGAATGCTAAACTCTTAGGGAAATTAACATCTTCTGTAGATGTCACTTTCTCACCTTTAGGGTTAACAAGTTTTCCAACCACTGCGGATAACCAATACGTTGCTCCTGAGAAGTGACCTAAACCAACACTGTCAGTTCCAGTAATCTTCTTCATGAATGGTTGTAGGAAGTATGGAGATAAACTCATAACTAAAGCAAGAATTAAACCACCGACTAAGTAAAGTGGAATCCCTGTAAAGCCAATTGCTGGAACAGCTAAGATAACAGCAATCATACATGCCATATACAATGTATGGTGGCCTGTTAAGAAAATGTGTTTAAATTTAGTGAAACGAGCAAATACCATGTTGAAAACCATACCTAAGAACATAATAATTGCTGTGTCTGTACCATAATCTTTTAAAGCAATTGCGATAACTGCTTCGTTGTTAGGAACAACCCCTTGTACGTTGAATGCATGTTCAAACATAGCACCAAATGGTGATAATGAACCAACGACAACGTCTGCCCCTGCTGATAAAACCAAGAATCCAATAAAGGTTTTTACGACCCCTTTAATTGTGTCTGCTGTACCCTTCTTTTGTAGCACTAAACCTAACAATGCGATTAGAGATACTAAGATTGCTGGTGTACTAGCGATGTCTACTAAAAGTTTAATAATAGGATTGGTATTCATTCTCTTTCCTCCTTTTTATTCTAGAGATTAACCAATAACAGTCTAGGTAAGACCGTATTCTTCTACTGCCTGAGTTATCTTTGTACGAAGTTCATCCATATCGATGATACTCTCTAAGACAACTGTTGGAGCGTCAAGACGTAACCCTTCCGCAATATCTTTTGCGAACACAAAGATATCTGCTGCTCCTACTACTGCTGATCCTACGTCTGCATGCTCGACTTCAACATTGTTAACTCCAAGTTCTTTTAATACTTTTTCAATATTCATTTGAACCAAGAAACTCGAGCCAAGTCCTGAACCACAGATTGCTAATATTTTTTTTCTCACTTCTCATCCTCCTTTCTAAAAAAATCAGCTATATCACTAGTACTTTGCAAAGCTTTTAATTGATTCACTTTTTCGTTATCGATTAAAATCTCGCTAAGACTAGATAATGCTTTTAAATGACCGGTATTGTCAGCTGCAGCAATGATAATAAAAACATCGATTGGATGATCCTCTTTATCAAGTAAATAGACCGGTGTATTGCAACGCAAATAGCTTAAGCCAGTTACATTGACACCTTCTTCACTGCGCGCATGGGGGATAGCTATTTGTTTACCTATATCAAAAAAAGGGCCAAATTCCATTGCTTTGCTGTACATCGCTTCAAGATAACGTTCTTCAATTTTTCCGTTTTCTAAAAGTGGTTTTGCCGCTAAAGCTATCGCTTCTTTCCACCCAAGTTCTTCATTTACAATTTGGATGTACTCTTGAGTTAACATCTCTTTTAACATACTCTTCCTCCTTTATTATTCTTGAGTATTTTTTATAGAATCTATAAATTCTTCAAAAGATAATTCATTTACTACCCGTTTTACCCAAGCTTCACTAGTAATCTTGGGATATATTGTCCTAAATACCCTTTCCCACGAGCCACACTTACTAGGAGATAATGACATCAGTAGAATTAACTCAACTTTTTCATTCTTCCATAATAGAGGTTTCTTCAATGCCATAACACCAATCGAACAGATCTCATTATGAACATTTAAATAGTGGGGGATGGCTATGGAGTAACCGATTTCTGTCGATGATAGCTGTTCTCTAGCAAAAATGTCATCAATTGCATTTTCTGCCATAAACCCTTTTTCTATCATTTTATTCGCTAAGAAGGTAATCGCTTCTTCTTTGGTTTGAAAACTTTGGTTTTTGAAAAACAGTTCGGGATAGAAGAATGTTCTCAAATCATTGTTGATCTCTGTTTGTTTAATTGATTTTTCTATTTCATGAATCTTGCTATTACTCATTGCCAAATCAATTAGAATCATTTTTTCAACTTCACCTTGATCCATTGGAATGGTTGTAAAAATGAAATCAAGCTGAGAAGTATCGTACTGCAAATAATCGCTATATCCTAAGATATCTACAATTTCAATTTGGTGTCCAAATTCCGATTTAATTCTTTCTTGAATTAGCATTGCTGTTGCTAAACCATACCCACAAACAATCACTGCTTTCTTGGTAGTCGAATGTCGATTGTTGATTCTCTCAAGAGATCCACCAAAGTGAATAGCAATCAATCCCAACTCATTGTCATCAACACTGAGATTAAGTACTTCATTCATAGTTAATGAGAATAGGATCGCAATTTCAAAAGCAAGTGGATAATTTAACTTAATTGTATCAACGGTTTGGTTATAAAATGTTAAGTTGAGTGCAACTCTTTCTATCACATTACTCAAGTGAAGAACTAATCCATTAATCAAAACCACATCATTTGAAAAATCGATCCCAGCTTTTACTTTAATATCATCGATTCCCTTGAGTACAACTTGTTCTAGATTTTCATACATCTGAGGATCTGTTGTTGTCAAAATGCTACGATTCAATGAGAGTAATAACGGTTTAAAGAAATGGATGTCACTCATTAAATCCGTGGAAAATTCTTGATCGATTGCCTCGAGAATGGATTCAACCACAAGATACGACTGAGTCTTTTGAATCTCTAACTTTACTATATGGTGTTTGTTTCTGAGTACACCAACTGATAAATGAAGAACTAAGATACCGAATCCTTCATTACTTAAGTTGAAATTAACTCGATCTAGTTCGTTTTTTACAATTCGCTTAATTGGATTTAAAATAGTTTCCGGAACTAAGTCAACTAAATAGTTTTGACTGTATTGAGAATATCGATTTTGATGTCTGTAAATAATATTAATAATGTTTGAACGAAGCGCTCCTTCATTACCACTTAAGTACAGTTGATTATTTTTACCTCTAGCAATCGTAATCTCTTTCTCTAAATACACTCTGGATAACTCATTGAGGTCATTGCGCAAGGTCGATTCACTAATGAATAAGTTTTCCAGCATTTCATTGTAGGTATATCGTTTCAAATACAATGTATTTGATAAAATCATGGATAGTTCACGGAATAGTCTATCTTGTAAATCAATTTCAACAACTGATTTAAAGGAATCTTGTTGAGATACAAACTTATCAAAAAGACTCTCATCCAAAACAACAAGAAAATACCCTCGTCCAACGATCGATTCTATCTGAACACCAATTCTTTCACTGTGTTCATTGATGATTTTCACATCATTACGAATCGTTCGAGAAGAAACATTCAAATCACTAGAAAGTATTTCTCCGCTAATAATATCTCCTTTTTTATAAAGGATACGAAGTAATGAAATCTGACGATGCTTTAACAACTGATTCACACTGACACCCCTCTACAATTTGATTATAACGCATAAATCAACTGAGAATTGCAAACTTATTTCCTCATAATACGGAACTTTTGGTTTGTTCGTCAAATTATTGTTAATTTTCACAAGAAAAAGCAGTGTTTCCAACACTTGCTCCTAAAACTCTGACTTTTCCTTTAACATCAATAAGATTTTAATACAAAGCATAACGGTAACCTCGATACATTGTGATGTGTGTCAAGAAATTATCCTTACTCATTAGAAAGTATCTAACATCAAGGGTGTCTCAACAGATATTTCTGTGATCAAATGTATCTTGTTAAACTTTTAAAAATTAGTTTTCTACTATTTTTAGAAATAGCTTTCTTTAAATCTTTTCATAGTGCGCTTTGTTCACAAAATAATTGACCGTGCATTAACTATTGTTGATGTTAAATTACCTCCATTTTTCATCGTAGTAGCTCTTACGTTGTTATCCCAAATAATAGGAGTGGTATCAATTCAATGGTCGAGTCGATTATTATCACGAAACATCCTATAGGATAGCGTTGAAAGATAATCACAAAAAAAGATGATTCAGTATTATCCTGTAAATCATCGTGATGGGAAGCCATCAATACAAACGTATTATGTTGCGAAAATCGTATGGCACCATGGCAATAAAAACAGCTCGCTCTAATCGCTATTTATCAAGGTTCTCGAAGAATGATAAGGAATCTTATTGTTCTTGAAATACGACTGTCGTAGGTCTAATCTAATTGTGAGTTCTCAATTAATTTTTGTTAGGATTGATTTCTACTTTGGGTTATAAAAAAGACTATAAGGACCTTCGTTTCCATTGAATGAAGGTCCTTATAGTGTCATCTTTACATTATCTATTGAGCTTTACTTTCTCATCAGTCGCAAAGCATTTAGGACAGCCAGTAAAGTCACACCAACATCCGCAAACACTCCGACTAACATGTCTACATAACCAAATGCTCCTAACACTAAGACACCTATTTTAATTAGTAAAGCGAATACTATATTTTGAGTAACAATCGCATGAACACGTTTTGACAATCCAATCAGTTCATTGATCTTCATTAAATTATCATTCATGATGACAACATCCGCGGCTTCAATCGCAATATCACTTCCAAGTCCGCCCATTGCGACTCCTACATTGGCTGATACTAAGACAAGAGCATCGTTAATACCATCCCCAACAAACAAGGAATTCTCAATTAATTGTTCACTTTTATCATTGGGTAATAACCCAGCATGAACTTCATCAAAAGAAATGTGTTCATTGATGATATTTACCGATTTTTGATTGTCACCTGTTAATAACACTGTTTTGTAGCCTTGATTTCTTAGTTGTTGAATCGCAGCAATTGAACTCTCTTTGACTTCATCTGCTAAGTAGATTGTCCCAATCCATTGTGATTCGCTCGCTACATAGATCGTTGTATAGTCCTGTTGACTCTTTGGAATATCAATCTTATTCGTTGTCATTAATTTATCATTTCCAACCAAATAAAGTTTATTATCAATGAATCCGATTAGTCCTTGACCAAATACTTCTTTCAGGTTTGTTACAACTAGATCGCTAGTGTATTGCTCTTTGATGGCTATTGCCAGTGGATGATTCGATGATTGTTCTAGAGCACTCGCAATGCGGAGTGCTTCTTCTTTGTGACCATCCACAAAGACGACTTTAAAATTTCCTTTGGTGACTGTTCCTGTTTTGTCAAAATAAATAGCCTTTAGTTTGACGACTTCATCAAAGACTTGGGCTGACTTAATCAGAATCCCTGATCTAGAGGCTTTTCCTAAACCACTAAAATAGGTTAATGGAACAGAGACCACTAG
>JAAYEW010000073.1 GCA_012728555.1 Erysipelothrix sp. | reverse complement strand
TTCAAATTGGTTATAATGAATATAAGAACGATGTCGATTTTGATAGCCTCCATCAACATACAGTTCAAAGAAATATGGTTCCGGTTTTAAGTTATTAGCTTCAAGAATAGATGTGAATGTTTTTTCTAAATGGCTATATGTGTCAAGTACTATCCCATCTAAAGAGAGTACGACTGCCTGGATATTGTTTGGTTTCATTGATACAATATGCCATATTTACAAGGTTTTTACAATTGATTTGATAGAAAAGAGGATTTATGGGAAAGCAATGCAAAGGGTGTGGTGCTCATTTACAAAACACAGACCCTATGAAAGCAGGATATATTACAGACCTTACTAAGGACTTTTGTGTACGTTGTTATCGACTTAATCACTATGGTGATACTAAACAACTCAATCTGCATGTAGAAGCCAGTAGTGTACTCAATGAAATTAGCTTAATGGAAAAGGCATTGTATGTTTGGGTAATAGACATATTTCATTTAGAAGCATCACAAATACCGTCTTTAAAACGATGGTTGAATGAGAAACCTGTTATTGTTATCTTTACAAAAAGAGAGTTGCTTCCATTAACAATGTCGCAATCAAAATTAATTCGTGCAGTTCAACCATTTTTAAAACAAAGTCAAATTAATGTTGTCGATGTCATTATTAGTTCGAAGATGGGTAAAGAAGGAAAAGACTTAATTATTAAATCAATTAAACGTCTTAAAGACAGTTTAAAACTAGAAAAAGTTGTATTCTTTGGTCAAACAAATGCTGGGAAATCTACACTACTTAATACTTTATTTAGTGAAACATCGCAACTAAGTGTTTCAGCATATCCTGGAACAACTCTTGATTTACTCAAAATAGATACGTCGATAGGAGATGTGTATGACAGCCCTGGGATTGATTTAAAAGATAATATTTTGAATCATTTGCCTTTGGAAGCGGTGAAATTATTACAACCCAAAAGACAAATCAAACCAATTACTTATCAATTAATGCAAAATCAAAGTTTAATTATTGCTGGATTAGCAAAAATTGATTTCTTGGGAGCACAACAACTTAGTGTAACAGCTTATTTTCCCGAATCTGTAGAAATACATAGAACAAAAGTTGAAAATTCAACAACTCAGTTTGAAAGAGCACAAGAAAATCTCTTTTCGATTGCTGATAAGAAATTAAGAACTACTCAGTTAAAGAACAATCCGGAAGGATTTGATTTAGTAATAGATCATATTGGATTTTTTAGTATCAAAGGAAAAGTTCAAAACGTTTCGATTACGTGTAGTGAACATGTGAGTTTTTCACAAAGAAAGGTAATGATTTAATGTTAAGCACAAAGGAAAAAAGATTATTAAAAAGCTTTGCTCATCCTTTAAAACCTATTATCCAAATAGGAAAAGACGGGTTATCGGATAATCTATTAATAACAATTTCACAAGGTTTAAAATCGCATGAACTCATAAAAGTCAGTGTTTTAGAAAGTTGTCCGGATCCAAAAGAACAATTGATACTAGATATTTGTGCTCGCTGTCATTGTGAGATTGTTCAAACAATAGGAAGAACACTCGTGTTCTAAAAGAGAACAGAGAAAAAAATCTATAAACTATGAAAAAAATAGTTATATTTGGAGGTAGCTTTAATCCGATTCATTTTGGACACTTGAAAATGATAAGATCAGCCATGAAACAGGTTGGAGCACTTGAAGGATGGTTTTTAATTGCAGACCAAGCGCCTTTAAAAGATGAATATGAAACTTCTTATTTTGATAGAGTAGAAATGGTAAAAATAATGATTAAGCCGTATCGACACTTGAAACTATGTGAAGTTGAAAGGAATTTACCCAAACCAAATTATACTATCAACACCCTAAAATATTTATATAAGAAATATCCAAATGTGAAGTTCTATTTCTTAATTGGGAGTGATCAAGCAATCCAACTAGATAAATGGAAAGATTCAGAAAAATTATTTGATTTAACAACCTTTATTGTATATCCTAGAGATAACATTAGAATTAGTGATCGAAGACTACTATTATTAAAGCCGCTAGAAGGAATGATGGAAGTATCGAGTACAATGATTCGTGAGATGAAATCGTTCGATACTCATCCAGCTATATTAAGAAAAATTGCTATGGAAGGATTATATTCTTACGATAGGCTGAAAGCGATAATGTCTGGGCCACGAATTAAACATGTTATGGGTGTGGTAGACCTTATTGAACGGATAGCTAACAAACATCGACAAAATGCCAAGCTAGCAAAAGCTCTAGCTATCAATCATGATTTGCTCAAAGAGAAAGATATTGAATACTTAATCCACTATTTGTCAAAAGAAGAAATAGAGTCTCCAAAATACAATTGGCATGCATATGCTGTTACTAGCTTTTTAGCAAAAAAATGCTATGTCTTAGATAAAAAATTTCTCAATGCTATCTATCACCATGTGGATGGAAATAGTAATCACATTTATGGTAAACTTCTCTTTATTGCTGATAAGTGTGAAGCTAATCGAGAATACAATACAGGTTTCTATGTCAATGAAGCATTAAAAAATATTCATAAAGCGCATGAATTAGTTAAAGAAAATTCAAAAAAATATAACGAAAGGGTGGATATATGAGTTTAATTAAAGAAGTAGTGGAGTTTATTGATAGCAAACAAGGAGAAAATGTTAAAGTATTACAAATGACAAAAGTGTCACCGTTAATGGATTACATGGTTATTTGTCATGTTAACAATCAACGCTTGTTGTCTTCCCTTGCCAACTATATAGAAGACTTTTTTACAGAGAAAAAGATTCAAGTAAGACCAATTATAAAGAAAGAAGACACACAATGGATTCTCATCGATGCTAATGACATTATAGTCCATCTTTTCTTAGAAGAAGATCGTAAACATTTTGCTTTAGAGAAACTTTGGAAAGATTGTCTTGTGCCTGTTGAAGACTTACAATGAATATACTTAGTCAAGTTTATGATGAAATATTAGGTGATGAAGAAGGGACAAATCTTTATGCGGATTTCATTAATAAACATCGCATAAAGGGATCGCTTCTTGAATGTGCCTGTGGAAGTGGTGATTTATTGGCACTGCTTAGTCAATCAGACGATAACGTAACCGGAATTGATTTAGATGAGCAGATAATACAAGTAGCTAAAGAAAAATACAATCTTAATATTCGCCATCAAAATATGTTAAACCTAGAAGGTCTAAGTCAATATAAAACGATTATTTGCGTTGGAGATTCGATAAATTATCTTGGTTCAATTGATGAGGTTGAAATCTTCTTTTCTGAAGTTTTTAGTCATCTCGAAGATGACGGTGTTTTTATTTTTGATATTCATCATCTTGATCGGTTAGAAGAATTTAAAGAAGAATATCTTGAAGAAGGTTTTTTCAGTTTAGGTGAATATCAATGGAGCATTTTATCGGTGGAACAACAACTATACCATCAGTTCGTTTTCTTTATAGATGATAATGTGTATATTGAAAATGTAATACAAAATGTTTACGAACCACAATTGATTACTAATTTACTCATTTCATTCGATATGACCTTTGATGTTTATACTGATTTTAGTAGAAAAGGAATCCATGATGGAGAAAAATTATTTTTTATTGTTAGGAGGCAAAAAAGATGATAGCTATTATAGGAGCAATGCCAGAAGAGATTGCTGCAATCTTAAGAATTTCACAAGCAACAGAAGAAATTACCGTAAAAAAGAAAGTTATGTACAAAACAAAATTGTTCAATAAAGACATTATTGTTGCCTTATCTGGTGTTGGTAAAGTTGAAGCAGCATATACCTGTCAATTACTGCTTAATGAATTTGAAATTGAACTGATTATAAATATTGGTTCTGCTGGAGGGCTTCAGCCTGGCCAACACATTGGAGATGTTGTCATTGCATCTGAATGTCAATACCATGATTTCATCATTTTTCAAGATGATCCTTTAGAAGGACTAGAACGATTTGATTTCAGAACTGATTCACGTTTAGTCAAGATTATGAAAAAATCATTAGATGATTTAAAAATCCGCAATTGGATTGGACTTGTCGTATCAGGAGATCAATTCATTTCAACAAAAGAACAAAGTCAATCGATAATTAATCGTTTTCCTTTTGCAATATGTTCGGAAATGGAAGCTACAGCAATTGCTCATGTGTGTACTTTAGAAGAAAAACCATATGTCATTATTCGCAGTTTATCTGACATAGCTCTTAAACAAGGGAATGAAGTTGACTTTGAAACATATTTACCACTAGCAGCTGCGAGTTCCGCAAATGCTTGTTTATTATTTTTAACCAAGTATAGTCAACTACAAATTTAATGAAACGAAATAATAAGCATTGGCTAATTACGGTAGGTCTCGTTTTATTGATAATAATTTTTATTTATTTTAATTATTATTATTTTGTGCGATCCACAAATATTTCTAAAGATAAGAGTATAGATTATTATATTTCTCAGATTAAGCAAAAAAATCTATCGAAAGAAGTCATTTTTTTGAATGAATTTATTCACAAAGACACATGGTACTTTGTAAAAACGGATGATTATTTAGAAGTTTACAATAATCAGATTGAGTTAAAGAAACGGTTGATTTATCCTGGTATATCTAGTGAGTTGCAACAGCGATTTCCTAATGATGTCATTCAATTTGGGTATTTTGAAAATAATTTTGTTTATGTAGTGAAATCGAACAAAAGTGAACGATGGTACTCATTAGACAATCTGAATGAATTATTTGCGATTAGCTTTTAAGGAGGAATTATGGTTTGGTTTAAAGAAATACATGTACACAGAAGAGATTGGATATTGGATCACTTTCATCAACTTGACTTATTACCAGTTGAATTTTTAGTAGTGTCATTGATTGATTTAGCGAATCAAAAGAACGAGGCCTTGTCAAATGACTACTTGATTGAGAAGTCAAATTTAAGTGCTAACGAGATTGATCGAACCATTAATTCTCTCATTCAAAAAAAATATTTATCGATTCGTGCTACTAGAAAACATATAGAGTTTGATATTAGTGAGTTATTTTTGTCAGATTTTAAACGAGAAATTAAAAATGGACTTCTCGAAAGTTTTGAAAGTGAGTTTGGAAGACCTCTTTCATTAGTTGAACTTGAATTACTTAATCAAATAATTAACCGTTATGATGAGAAATTAATTATATATTCACTTAGACAAGCTTCTGTGCGTAATAAACTAAATATGAGTTATATTGAAAGAATACTTCAGAATGAATCAAGTAAAAAATAGAATGACTGCAGCGGAAATCATGAATCATTTGAACATTCTGTTTCCAAATGCTGATTGCGAATTAGTCCATCATGATGCTTACACATTAGCGATTTCCGTGATTCTATCAGCTCAAACAACGGATGCTGCAGTTAATAAAATTACTCCAAAATTGTTTGAACAGTACCCAACAGTTTTTGATCTTGCCTCAGCAAAACAAAGTGATGTAGAGAGGTATATAAAATCAATTGGTTTGTTTCGAAATAAAGCCCAAAATATTATTGGGTTTTCTAAAGAAGTGGTTTCAAAACACAACGGTATTGTTCCTAATTCATTTAGTAAGCTTATTGATTTACCTGGTGTTGGACAGAAAACAGCAAATGTGATTTTATCGGTTTGGTATCACGTTCCTAGAATTGCTGTAGATACCCACGTTAATCGAGTGTCAAAAAGACTAAGACTTGCTTATCAAAACGATGATGTCTTTACTGTTGAAAAAAAGTTAATGAAAAAGTTTCCAAAAGATCAATGGTCCAGACTACATCATCAAATGATTTTCTTTGGCCGTTACTTATGTAAATCTAGAAATCCAGAATGTGAGCGATGTCCATTCACAAGCTTTTGTTACTATTATAAAAACAATAAAAAAGGGGTATAGCATCTGCTATGCCCCTTTTAAATTATGGATTTTGAGGATTATTTGTACCATTTTTCTTAGTCGTAACTTGAATCTGGATAAATTCAGACAGTTTAAAATCTTTATATGGTTGATTGTTTACAGTGATTTTTTCTATGATAGCTAAAGAATCTTGAGTATCTGCTTGTATTGACAAAACGTTAGGGAAAGGATTGTTTGATAACAAACTACCAAGAGATTTATTGACAAAACTGTTTAGACCTTTGACTTCACCATCATAATAACTTAATGTAAACTCTTTTCCAGTAATTTCTGTAGCTTTGATTTCCTGTTTTGACCAATTTGGTGAAATCGATGAAACTATACCAATTTGGGCAAGATTTGTTGGTTTGACCATGACAGTTTTAATTGCACCAGCTCCATTTGCTGATAACCATTGAGTAGCAGAAGATAGGCTTTGACCAACTAATTCTGGGAAACGAATGTTTTGTTCACCCGTTGATACAGTTTCACAAACCTCGTTACTACGAACATCATTGTTCTTTTCCCAAGTATAAAAGGAACAGACTTGGATGAATTCGTTCGATTTAGCACTTAATAAAAGCATTGTGTGAGTATTGTATTCATCGATGACTGATTGAATTACTGCACCATTTTTCTTTACTTCAGTTCCGTATCTAACAGGACCATACATCCAAGAAGGATCAAATGCTAATTTACCAGTAGCTGATTTTTTTGTTCCATTTGCTGCTGTAGCGGTCATTGTTTTTGTTTCAGGAACAATCGCTAATTTTTCTGCATCAGGATAAGCAGACATATTGACATCAATTTTTAAACCTGATATTAAGAAGTCACCAACAGTTACAGATTGTTCTGTTAAATTTAGAAGTTCAATGTTGTCAAGCTTACCAAGTGAAGCAAATTCATTCTTAATATAACTTTTAACAATATACTTTGGATCCATACCTTCAATCGGTGCGACATATGGATATACACCAATGATATGTTCTATCTGTTTGACACCTACAGGTCTTTCAATCGCTTTTGGTGTTGAAAATTTGGTGGTATTATTGATAATCACTTTTAGTAACTTAGCATTATTTAAACCTGAATTATATGGATTTTTTAGATAGTACGTTTTATTATCGACTCGGTTTTTTTCATAACCTTTCCAAATCACATGGGTATAGTTGTCAGTAGAAGCAGCTATCCAGTTATCTTTTGCTGCACTGTTAGGTATCCCTATGTTCTCAAACTCTTTTCCATAAGAAGAAGTTCCAGACTTAGCATAAATTGGAAAACGAGATCTTAATGCTGTAACAGCGGTACCATTGCTGGTTTCAACTGCGGACTTCATCACATCTGCTGTCATGTAAGCAACTTCTTCAGAAAGTACCTTGGTTTTGGTTGGTTCAGCAGATATGGTAGAACCATTGACTTCAATTCGAGTAATTGTATGAGGTTCAATGAACTCACCTTTATTTATAATTGCAGCATGAGCTCCAGCAACTTGAATTGGTGTGACTTCAAAGTAACCAGCTCCAATTGCGTAGTTTGATGATAATCGATCTACATTAGATAGTCCTAAGTTAGTTAAATAATCAATCATTGCTTGTCTACCAATTCCTTGATTGCTTGCTAGCTCATCAAACGTTTTAAGAGCTGGAATGTTTAAAGATTGTTCAATTGCTGTTGTAATTGTAACGTCACCTGTAAAACGACCACTTGCGTTATTTACAAATAAATTAGTTCCTTTAAAGACATATGGACCATCTTCAACAACATGATTAGTTCCATAACCCAAGTATTCAAATGCAAGAGAGTAAGGTAAGATAGGTTTCATTACTGATCCAGGCTGACGATAATTCATGGACGCAAAATTAAAGCCTCTGGCTACTTGTTTAACTCCTTCGAAATGTCGACCTCCACCAATAGCAATAATTTCACCCGTTTGGTTATTTAAAGTAACCATAGCGGTGTTAACAACATCATCTTCAAATCCACCAAATTCACCTTTTTCAATCTTCTGAACCAAATCTTGTTGATCTCTATTTAAGGCAGTATAAATCTTGATTGAATTTGAATAAGGATCAAGTCCATATTCTTTAATCGCTTCCTCAATAACAACATCTAAATATTCTTGGTACGGTTGAACATTGCCAAGATACTTTTCTGTACCAACTAATTGATTTTCAAGTTTAACACTCTGAGCTAAAACATTTTCTTCATTTGTTATATAGCCATGATATTCCATCAAATTCAAGACTTCGTTTCTACGTTTTGTACCTGCTTCAATGTTTTTGTAAGCATTATTAATTGCTGGTGCATTAATCATACCGGCTAGATAAGCTGCTTCACTAAGAGATAATTCTTCAACACTTTTCCCAAAGTAATAATTAGCCGCTTTTGAGATACCTCTTGAGTTTGGTACATTAAAGTTAATTTTGTTTAAATAGAACTCTAAAATAGTTTCTTTATTACTAATCTTTTCTAAATCCATAGCAAGTGAAATTTCTTGCACTTTTCTATCAATTGATACTGCTGCAAGGCTTTCTTTCGTAACAAAGAATGAGTTTTTGATGGTTTGCATCGTAATTGTGGAAGCACCAGGCCCAAAACCTCCGCCTTTAACTATTTGAGTAACATTTTGACCAATTGATTTTACAAAACGAGCGATATCAAAACCGTTATGTCCAAAGAAACGCGCGTCTTCGATTGCTAAAAATGCATCAATGACATTGTTTGGTAATTGTCCATATTGAATATTGTCACTAGTGTCTAAACCTAATTCAGCAAATTGTTCTCCATCTGCATCATATATGTATGTTGGTTCAGGTGTGTCTAATTTTGATAATTCAAGTATTGGCCTTTCGTCTATCATTTTTTTCATCTCTGAAAGTACGACAGTACCTCCTACAATTGCTGCAACAACTGTTAGAGTAAGTAAAGTTGCTAGTAATTTTCTAAATATATATCGTTTTGTTTTCTTGGTTGTCATGTTTAAGCTCCTTTAAATAATAATAGATTTAATACTGACAGATAATCACAAGGGATTAGTAGTTTTTCTGGTATCAAATATCCGTTTTCTCTAATCCATGTATAAGGAATTGATTTTTTATCATTGTCTGAAATATACTCATGGATTAATTGATAGGGTAATAAATATGTCTCAGAATGAAACACAAATCGAATAATTAAGAAACTATAGCCACCATGATTTAAAACAGATTTCAAGTGTTTTAACTGATGACTATGAATTAGCGATAAACTTAATCGCGTTTTATTTTTAGTCTGTTTGGCTTCGAAGTCAATTGGAATGCCTCGAACAATTCCATTGTAATCTGTAGTTGAGGGTAATTGATAATATGCCTCAGTTATTTTTGCAGCTGCACGTTTGGGAAAATCAACATTCACTACGGTTATTGGTGTAGGCTTTTTGTGCACGAGTGCCAAGTTATTTATTAAGTAATAAGCATTGCTTGCGTTAACATCATTCTCTAAAGACTGTCCTAAGTTACTTTTGTTGTTAACTTTTTTCTTAAGTTCATGAAGCTTAGATTTTGTTTTTTTTCCATTGGGATAGTTTATCATATTTTCACCAATCCCATTATAGCAAAGACAAGGCAATATGCATAACATTTAAATTGATGATACTAGTAAATTATAAGATATTTTGATAAGATAATAAAGACCAATTAGGAAAGTGAGTGTTTTATGGAAAATATTAAGTTATCAAGCGAAATGATTGAAAACAAAGCATTTAATGCCGATTTTAAAGGATATAGTCCTCTTGAAGTTGATTCTTATTTGGATTTAGTAATTGAAGATTACGAAACTTTCGAAAGTGAAATTGAATCTCTAAAAAAGCAGTTGAAACACTACGAACAATTGATTCATGACTTAAGTCAAGAAAATTCACTATTGAAAGGAAAACTAACTTCTAGCGATCAAGCTGGAATGAATAATTCAACAATTGATTTGATTCGCCGTGTAGCTCGTTTAGAAGAAGTGGTTTTTAATCAAAATAAATAGAAAATAAGGTAATCGCTGTAATGGGAAACTAGTGCAGAGGAAAGTCCATGCTCGCACCATCTGAGATGATGGTAGTGTTTGTGCCTATCGAAACAATAAGATAGGGCATTGAAAAATGACGGCGAATCTTAAACCTAAAGCGCAAGTCATGGTTTAATTCTTAAAGTGCCACAGAGACGAGTTACTTAGAAATAAGTAAGTGGAACGGGTAAACCCCACAAGCGAGAAACCCAAATTTGGTAGGGGAACTTTAAAGAGCGAATTCAAGCTTAATGAAGACAGCAATGTAGATAAATGATTACCACCCGTAAGGGAACAGAACATGGCTTATTATTTTCTATTTATTTTAATTAATGAGGTGATTAATATTAAAAATATTGGGCAAAAACTAAAAGAACGTCGTGAAGAACTGGGATTCAGTCTTGAGGACATTCATAAAAAAACAAAGTTGTCTTTAATCCATATAAAAGAAATTGAAAATGGAAATTTGGATTATTTTCGTCATGATATTTCGTACTTAAAGTTCTTTCTTCAATACTATTGCCAAGCTGTTTATATGGACTTCGATGATATCAAAGATGATTATGAAGATGTTTTAAATGATTATACACAAACCCAAATCCTAAAGAAACAAGAACAGAAAGAAGCATCGAATCAAAATATACAAAAGCGTATTCAAGCCAATGCTCCAAAGTTGAAAAAAACAACTAGCTATCTTGATAGAATAAATCCTCAAGCTGTTTTAATGCTTGTCGGTTTATTGCTACTAGTAGCTCTATTAGTATTTGGTGCGATAAAATTTATAGTTCCGCTCTTTTCAAACACGGATATTCCTACAAATGATACTATTATTATTCCAAAAGAACCTTCTGATGTAAAAGAACCTATCGTGGAAACACCTACAATACCTGAACCGGAACCTATCGAAGAACCATATGTTGTGACTGTGGTTCAAGAAAATCCACTTAAGTACATTGTTGACAATGTACAAGCAAAACCAACATTGTTAAAGATTTTATTCAATGAAGATACTTGGATACAAGTTTATGTCAACGGGAATAAAACGAATAATCCTGCGTCTCAAATATATAAGAAGGGACAGCAGATTGAGTTTCCAATTGATCTATCAATGAAAGAGGTCATGTTCCATTTAGGTTATTTTAAAGGAAATGAATTCTATATTAATGACACAAAAATTGAACTTGATCCAGCTACTGCTAATAAAGTGTCTGGTGCCAAAATTACATTTGTCATAAAAGGAGATGCACAATGAATCTACCGAACAAATTAACATTATTAAGAATTCTTTTGTTACCTGTTATTGTATTGATATATCTAATTGAAATTGAATGGTCTACTATCAATTTGTTGTCAAATGCTATTAGCCTTAAACAAATAATTTTGGTTGTTATATTTTTAATAGCTTCCTTTACAGATTTTTTAGATGGGTATTTAGCAAGAAGCCGAAATTTGATAACAACTTTTGGAAAATTTGCTGATCCGATAGCGGACAAATTGTTAGTAAATACATTGTTTTTTTTACTGGCTGTTGATGGATTAGTACATCCTATAGTATTTGTTATTATGTTATGGCGTGATACTGTTGTTGATGGAATTCGAATGTTAGCGTCTTCTGAAGGGACAGTTATTGCTGCTGGAATTTATGGGAAGATGAAAACAGTATTGCAAATGTCTGCGATTGTTTTAGTACTATTAGATGCTCCTTTCGCTCAAATTGTTGTGTGGGTAGCCGCTGCAATGAGTTTGTTTTCAGGAGTTCAGTATTTTTATAACGCTCGTCATATTATTTTTAAATCTGTTTAGGAAATGTAGTCGTACGTGTATATAAAGAAAAGAGGATGTATTTATGAGTGATAAAAACAATGATAAATTATTAGAAGATGCAATAAAGCAAATTGAGAAGCAATATGGTAAAGGTTCTATCATGAAGTTGGGTGATAGAAGCGCAGTCGATATTGATGCTATTAGTTCAGGTTCAATTGCACTTGATGCTGCATTAGGTATTGGTGGATATCCAAAAGGCAGAATTATCGAGATTTATGGTCCAGAGTCAAGTGGTAAAACAACTTTAGCACTACACGCTATTGCAGAAGTTCAAAAAGTTGGAGGAAAAGCAGCATTCATCGATGCTGAAAATGCTATTGATCCATTATATGCCAAGAACTTAGGTGTCAATATTGATGAGTTGATTCTTTCTCAACCAGATAGTGGGGAACAAGGCTTAGAAATTACTGAGGTTTTAATTCGCTCTGGCGCAATTGATTTAGTGGTTATAGATTCAGTTGCTGCTTTAGTACCTCAAACCGAGTTGGATGGCGAAATGAGTGACCAACATGTTGGTTTACAAGCGAGAATGATGTCTAAAGCAATGAGAAAGCTGTCTGGTGTTATGAATCGTTCAAATTGCACAGTAATATTTATTAATCAACTTAGAGAAAAAGTTGGTGTTATGTTTGGAAATCCAGAGGTGACTCCTGGTGGAAGAGCACTGAAATTCTATTCCAGTGTTCGTTTAGATGTTCGTCGTTCTGAATCCATAAAAAAAGGTACTGAATTAGTAGGAAATAAAGTGAATGTGCGAGTTGTTAAAAATAAAGTTGCGCCTCCTTTTAAATTAGCAGTTTTGGAAATTATTTATGGAGAAGGAATCTCAACAGTTGGTGAAGTTGTTGATTTAGCTGCTGAACACGATGTCATTCAAAAATCAGGTGCTTGGTATTCTTATAATCAAGAGCGTATTGGGCAAGGCAGAGAAACAGTAAAAGAATTTTTCAAAGAAAATAAAGATATTTATGAAGATGTTTTAGCAAAACTTAAGAAAATTGTATTTAATCCTGAAACTGAGGAGACAAAGTAAGAATAATAAATAATCATGGTTAGATTCTAACTTAAATACAATAGAATCAAACCGACAAGAACAAGGATAAGAAAGCAGAAAGAAGGCTACATATAAGGCTCTATAT
>JAAYEW010000072.1 GCA_012728555.1 Erysipelothrix sp. | reverse complement strand
TTGTTCTGAATGGTTACAGCACCCTGATTGTGAAGGTTCAACCATGATTCTGTTTTATGCCAACAACCATCAGTTTGAACAACAGTTAAAGAAATTGATTAAGGTAGAAATTGATTATATTGATCAACACGTTGGGATTTTATATACGAGTGAAAAAAATGAAGATATCTTAGATGTTTTTTGTATGAATGTTTCTTCTGAAAGTGATTCTCAGGTAACTCTGCTTAAGTGTTACAGCTATGATGCAATGACTCGACAAGCCCTGATCAGTGCTCACAGGTACTTTCCACAAAGACTGTCTAGTTTATCGAAGGTTGTGATGAGTGCTCTATTTAAGAAGGATCAAGAGTTAATTGATGAATTGAAAAAATGGTATAACAAACTGAATCCCCACTTATTGGAGACAGTTTTAATGGTGTGTGAACAAAAGGGGAATATTTCGAAGACCTCCTTGAAACTGTATATTCATCGCAATACTGTCGCCAATCGGTTAAATCTCTTTGAAAAAGAAACAGGGATTAATGCCCGCAATAAAGACAATCAATTGTTGTTAGAAATGGTGTCTCTTTATTTGTCAATTTAAGGGGAGCTTATCACTATGGTTTTTGATGTTTTTTATTAATTTAACTGTCAAACTCGGGAGCTTTTTTATCATGCCTATGTATTAATGAAGTCACAAAAGATAATAAAGATAGTATTTAGCTTGAAGTCTTTGAAAGTAAATATAAATATGATATACTAAAGATAATAATCAATTTCAAAGATATATTTAAGTGATTGGATTATTACCTTTTTATAAATCCAACTTCAGAGCTAAAAATACCACAATCGCTAATTATTAAAGTCAATTTAGGAGAATATGATGCGTCTTAATAAAACGTTCAATATAACCAAAGTTAGAAGATTACTCATCTTCATAGTGACCTTCTTTTTGATGCTATTATTTTATCCTGTTATCGAAGAAGTAGTTTTAGTATCTGAAGAGAATAAGTCAGCGAGAGAAATTGTTAAAGATATAAACAAGAGTCAAATGGAACTATTTATCTCTAAGGTTGATAATATTGAACTCTTTAAGAAGAAAATTATGGAGCTGTCCGAAAATCTTGATGTTGAATTCTTTTTTACAAGTTATGACTCTGGAAGCACTTATGTTATTAATTTGTATGCTTTGTTCACTTCTCAAGAGTCATTAGATCTACTTCCGATAACTCCTCATATTGATCTTGAAACTTTTAATACCCTAGATGAAGCAATTACTAATAATTCCATTCAAAGTCTTTATCGAATCAATACCTTACCAACATCGAGATATGAGATTCGTTATCGTTCTTTTGTAAATTATAATCAAAGGGATTTCGTAGGAGAAACCATTATTTCTGGAAACCAAGAAGCCATTGATTTATTTTTGAGTAACCTAAGTAATTTCGATGGAGTTGTTTATTCTTACGATAAGTTAGACAATTTTGAAATACCAAAAGAGTTACTTCTCTTCTTACAAATTAAACATTTTTTCGTCAGTTTGTTACAAAACTATAATCTTCAATTAACCTTCATTGTCACACTATTATTAACGAGTATTAGTGTTTATTTACAAAAAAGAAGATTAAGTGTTTATAAAATGCATGGATATTCATACTTTGCGGTGTTAAAAAACCTTCTTAGAGATTCGTTATTATATGTTGTTTTGGGGATCGTTTTTTCATTTGTTCCCAGTTTACTGGTCTATCAAAAAGGATTTTATCAAAGCGGACTGAAAGTTGCCCCTTTATTTTTACTTGTTGGCAGTGCTATTGTTTTCATTAATTTAATTATTCTTTGTGTATCAAGCTTGTCCATTTATTTTATAAGAGTGGAGTCAACTTTAAAAAGAAAAGCGAAAAATGATTACTTAACCATCGGTGGTTTCTTTTTAAAAGCTTTAACTGTCATCATGATAACTTTAACCATCTCTGACACCTTAGATATTTGGAAAACTTATAGTGATTTCAATACAACGCTGAATTCCTATTTAAGAGATATTTCAAACGAATATCAACTCGATGTAAAGAGTGTCAAGAGTCTTCCTCAACTGTACCAAGCAATGAAAAAGAACATTGGAAAAATAGCGAATAATAAGCATTCAATCTATTCGGATTTTCAAGTCTTTCAAGATAGAAATGTCGTAAAAGCGAATCTAGGTTTCATTAGAAGTCTTAACCTATCGAACCTACAGGATGAAAGTATCAGTTTGGATGATGAAAATTGGAAAAATACAGCACTTGTGACCGAAGACAATTATGAGTTTCTAAAAAATAGTCTCCAAAAATCTCCAATACTTTGTGGTAGCAATCAAGAAAATTGTTCTCATTTCAATATTATTGTAGTAAAAAAGAAAAAAATATTTCCTCCATTTGAATATTACTTACAAGGATCTTTACCATTTGATTCTTTTATTCTTCTACCAGCTACAGAAATAAATAGTCCCAATGATATTTTCTTTATAGCAACAACACCAACAGCGCTTGAAGAAGAAATATATCCAGAAATCGAACAAGATATCGATACAAAACAGCTGAAATTCATCAATAGACTAGAGCTTTTTGAATCAAGAAGAGATGAAATACAGTCAAGTTTATTCAAAAAAACAAACAATTTAATCTTCTCCATTTTAATCTTTGTTTTCATCTACTTATTCTTATTAATCACCTATTTTTCAACTTTATCGAAAAGGATAGGGGTTAATAAACTTTTAGGAAATAGTACATGGACACACTATCTACCATTTCTGTTGGAAGGAACTTTATTTACAACACTGATTATCGGTATGTTGCTTAGTATTCTTAAAGTCTCTTTTCATCAAATACTGATAATCGTCGCTTTAGTACTTGCGATAGAAATTTTAGTCTTTGTTATCTCATTCTATCTAATTGATGGAAATACTAGCTCACTCATTAAATCATCCTTGGAGGAATAACATGGAACCACTCATTCAATTAATCAACATTAATAAACGATACCCAAATAAAGAAATTTTCAAGAATTTTAACTTAGAAATCCATAAGAATCAAAAAGTATTAATTATGGGAGCTAGTGGAACAGGAAAATCAACCATTCTCAATATTCTTGGTCTCTTAGAAAATATTGACTCAGGGGAAACTATCCACTTTGGAAAACGAAACATAAAATCTAATTCAAATCAAGCTATCAAATTATTAAGAGACAAGATCTCTTATCTCTTTCAAAATTACGCTCTAATTGATTCAGATACAGTCTATGATAATCTTGTCATTGCTATGAAGTATTCAAAAGATAAAAACAAAAAAGAAATCATTAATCATGCCTTAACGATGGTAGGGTTAAATGGTTTTGAAAAGCGAGAGGTCTATACTTTGTCAGGAGGTGAACAGCAACGAGTCGCTCTCGCACGATTGATTATAAAGCCTTCAGAAATCATCTTAGCAGATGAACCTACAGGAAATCTTGATGATAAAAATGCCTTTCAGATTATTCGAATCCTCGACTATCTAAGTTCATTAGGAAAAACAATTGTAATGGTAACCCATGATCATCGCTTTATTGATTTCTTTGATGTTGTCATCTCTTTAAGCGAATAATAAAATATTATTTGCTAAAAGTATAGATTTAAAAATGATTGGAGAACATAATGCAAAACAGAATTAAAAAAAGTTTTATTGAACTACTTGTGATTTATCTAAGCTTGGTCGTGATGTCACCTTTTCTTGTCCAAGCAGTTGATTACACAAAAACTCAAACAAAGTATGGACGCCACTTAACAACTATGGGTGTAAAGGCGGTTGCTTTGTTTAATTCCGACACAGGAAAGTTTTCGTCTCATGGTAAGGAAACAAAATATGGTGAACGCACAGACATTTTTATAGTATCACAGATTACGGTTGAATCGAAAACTAACACAACTTACTCAGCAATGTCGAGTTTCAAATTATCGGAATACCATGTCTTTGGTCAGACAACAACAGTTGAATTTTTAGATTTTACAATTAATTCAGATGGAAGCTGGTAATTATTAATCTTGAATTTAACTTGAAAC
>JAAYEW010000071.1 GCA_012728555.1 Erysipelothrix sp. | reverse complement strand
GACTCTGTCTTCTATTTCCTGCCATTCTTTATTGCGGTTACAACAGCAAAAGTAATTAAGACAAATGAATCACTAGCCTTGATGATAGCGGGAAGTATCATGTACCCAACATTAATCAATGGTTTGGAAAGTGGTGCTGGTGCACTGAATGTCTTTGGAATTAGTATTCCAGTCATCGCCTACAACTCAAGTGTTTTCCCTATCATTCTAGGGGTTGTGTTGCTCAAGTACGTTTATGGATTCTTGGATAAAAACATTCATAGAAACATTCGTATGGTCTTCGCTCCATTATTAGCGATTTTAATATCAGTTCCATTAACTCTAGCTTTCCTAGCACCTCTTGGTCACTATTTAGGAAGTTACTTAGCACAAGGTATTACCTGGATATTTAATACAAATGGTGTAATTGCGGCAACGGTTATTGGATTCTTCTTACCACTCATTGTAATGGCTGGTATGCATCAATCTCTATTCCCTCTGATGTTAACTAACCTATCTGAATTAGGATCTGATGTAATGTTACCTATCTTTTATTTACAAACTCTAGCAATGGCAGGAGCAACTTTCGCTGTCTTTGCGGCATCTAAGAAAGCTGATAAGAAGGCAGCAGCTTTATCTACTGGTATTTCAGCAGTATTTGGTGTTACTGAACCTGCACTCTATGGTGTAGCAATACCATTAAAGAAACCATTAATTGCGGCATTGATAGCAAGTGGTGTTGCTGGTGGATTATCTAATTTACTGGGTGTTCGTGCATTCGCATTTGGATTACCAAGCTTTCTAAGTATTCCAACTTATGTTAACGATGCTCAAGGTAGTTCCTTAGTATCAGTTGTCATTTCATCTTTAGTTGCTCTAGTGCTCTCATTTGCGCTTTCTTATATATTTATGAAACGAGAAAAGAGTGAAGTGGTAGAAGAAACACCGGTAGTTGTCTTACAGTCTAGTGAAAAAGTATACTCACCAGTTAATGAAGGTCGTATTATTGCATTGACAGATGTACAAGACAATGTATTTGCTAGTGAGATCATGGGGCCAACAGTCGCAATAGAACCAAAACACAACGAGATCTATGCGCCTGTCTCAGGAGAAATTGTGATGTTATCTGATACAAAACATGCTCTAGGAATCAAAACGAAAAATGGTCTAGAAGTATTAATTCATATTGGAATTGATACCGTCAAACTCAATGGAGAACCATTTACTTCAACATTAAAAGTAGGAGATTTAGTTGAACAAGGACATCTGTTGACTCACGTTGATCTTGGCTATCTTAAAGAACACAATATCGAGGATACTATTATTCTTGCGATCACTAACACTCAAGGTGTGTCCAAATTAGTTGATGATAACAGAATGGTTGACACACAAACAGCAATATTACAAACGACAGTATAGAAAAGGAGAATATATATATGACAAACAAACAATTTCCAAAGGATTTTCTGTGGGGTGGTGCTACAGCAGCAAACCAAATCGAAGGAGGATACAACTTAGGAGGCAAAGGATTATCGACATCTGATTTTGCGGCCTATAAAGATCCCTATGAAAAAGGGGCAGTAAACAACTTTACGTTTAATGTCACTTCAAAAGAGCTGAAAGAATATAAGGAAAATCCAGAAAAATATAACTTTCCTAAACGAAGAGGAATTGATTTCTATCATCATTACAAAGAGGATATTAAACTATTTGCTGAGATGGGATTCAAAGTCTTCAGATTGTCAATTTCTTGGGTACGAATTTTCCCTACAGGAGTTGAAAATGAACCTAACGAGGAAGGTCTGAAGTTCTACGATGATGTACTTGATGAATGTCTCAAGTATGGGATTGAACCGTTAGTTACCTTATCTCATTATGAAATGCCTATTTACTTAACTGAAAAGTACAATGGTTGGATGAGCCGTGAGCGGATTCCATTGTTTGTTAAGTACAGTAAAGTGGTCTTTGATCGTTATAAGAATAAAGTGAAATATTGGATTACTTTTAATGAGATGAACATGAATCTACAAAGTATCTATACAGGTGCTGGCGTTTTACCAGATAAAGTAGAAGACACTCTGCAAGCTGCGTATACTGCGAGTCATCACCAGTTCTTGGCTAGTGCCCACGCTGTTAAAGCGGGTAAAGAAATTAATCCCGACTTTAAGATTGGTTGTATGATTAACCAAATGGAATCCTATGCGAAGACGACTAAACCTAAAGATCAACTTCAAGCACTAAAATCAAATCAACTTAATATGTTCTATCCAGATGTTCAAGTACGTGGTTATTATCCTAGCTATATTTTCCAATACTTTAAAGAGAACAATATTAACATTGATATTACAGAGGAAGATAAACTCATTCTAAAGGAAGGTGTAGTCGATTATGTTTCAATTAGTTACTACATGTCACATGTTACGGAGTACAGAGAAGATGCGAGTAAGTTAGCAGGATCATTTGATAGTCCGATTAAAAATGAATATGTCGAGTTGTCAGAGTGGGATTGGCCAATTGATCCTATTGGTTTGAGAATTTCTTTAGAGAAGTTATATGATCGTTATCAAATTCCACTATTTGTTTGTGAGAATGGTCTAGGTGCTAAGGATACTGTAACTGCTGATGGTAAAATCCATGACGACTATCGTATTGATTACATTAAGAAACATTTAATTGAAATTAAGAATGCTATTGATGCTGGAGTAGAAGTGATGGGATATACCTCATGGGGTTGTATTGACCTGGTGAGTTGTGGTACATCACAAATGAGTAAACGTTATGGTTATATCTATGTAGATCTAGACGATGAAGGTGTTGGTACTAATAAGCGAATTCCAAAGGATTCCTTCTATTGGTATAAGGAAGTCATTGAAACAAATGGCGAAAGTCTCTACAAATAGAAAATAGTATACAAAACTGTTAAAATATATTTTATAATAAGGGTAATAATGGGGTGATTTGATGAAAGTATTCAAGATTTTGAATAATAGTGCTGTTGGATCGTATGATGAAAATAATCAAGAAATCATATTACTGGGTAAAGGAATTGGTTTTCAAAAAAAAGTTGGGGAATTTATCGATAAGAAATCAGTGGAACAAATTTATGTTTTGCCTACTAACAAAAGAGAACAATATGTCAGGTTAGTTAATGAAATCCCCTATGAAATCCTTACTCATGCCGATACTATCATTTCAAAGGCAACTAAAAGACTTAGTAGAAAACTTAATGATAATATCTATATTTATCGAGGACTTAAGAATAAATATTTTTTATTCGGTAGCGATAGGAATTTTACTTGGATTTTCCGCAACAGCTGTATTTATTAGATTTTCTGCGGTATTTAATAATACGGAAAGATTTTATAGCACGCTTTTTGGAAATGTATTTATGGTGCTTATTGCCGGATTTTCCTTAATTTACGAAAGAAGCTCAAAAG
>JAAYEW010000070.1 GCA_012728555.1 Erysipelothrix sp. | reverse complement strand
TTAATGATTAGAGCTGTAACTACTGTTACAGCTCTTTTTTATTTGGTTGACTATTTATAATGAAATTTTGATACAATAAATTCGGAGGACAAATATGAAAACAATATATGAAAGAGGCTTAGAGGCTCACAAACAATGGAATGGAAAAATTGAAACGAAGCTAAAAGCACCGATTACAAACAATGAAGAACTTAGTTTAGCATACACACCCGGTGTAGCTGCGGCTTGTTTAGCAATTAAAGAGAACAAAGATTTAGCTTATGATTTAACATGGAAAAACAACACCATAGCAGTTATATCGGATGGAAGTGCTGTATTAGGACTAGGAAACATTGGACCAGAAGCAGCGATGCCTGTGATGGAAGGAAAAAGTGCTCTTTTTAAATCCTTTGGAAATGTCGATGCGATTCCAATCTGCTTAAACACACAAGATACTGAAGAAATTATTAACATCGTTAAAAATCTCGCACCAAGCTTTGGTGGTATTAATCTTGAAGATATCAGTGCTCCACGCTGTATTGAAATTGAAGAACGGCTTATCGAAGAACTCAATATCCCTGTCTTTCATGATGATCAACATGGAACCGCCATCGTGGTTACAGCAGGACTCATTAACGCATTGAAGTTAGTCAATAAAAAAGCAGAAGACATTACAGTAGTTGTCTCTGGAACAGGGGCAGCAGGAACTTCAATCATTAAAATGTTGCTTGATTTAGGGGTCAAAGATATCTTTGGATTTAATAGTAAGGGTATCGTATTAAGAGAAGATCAAGACAGTTACAATAAATATTTATCTGAGCTTGCGTTATTGACTAACACAAACAATGAACGTTTAACCCTCAGTGAAGCTATGAAAAGAGCCGATGTTTTTATTGGAGTGAGTGCACCCAATGTAGTTACCAAAGAGATGGTTGCATCAATGAAAGAAAATGCGATAGTATTTCCTATGGCAAATCCTGAACCGGAAATTAGTTATGATTTAGCTAAAGAAGCTGGAGCAAAAGTAGTTGGAACTGGACGAAGCGATTTTCCAAATCAAATTAACAATGTTTTAGCGTTCCCAGGTCTATTTAGAGGGGCTCTTGATGCACGAGCAACAAAGATTACCAACGAGATGAAGATGGCTGCTGCTGTAGGATTAGCAAGCTTAGTTTCAAATGAAGAACTAAGTGAAACATATGTCATACCAAGTGCTTTTGATCCTCGGGTTGCTGTTACAGTTGCGAGGGAAGTAAAACGAGTAATAAAGAAATAATTCTGCTTGACAGCACTCTAGGAAATATGTATTATGTTTGTAGTACGTAATACGAGGTGGGAAAATGAACTTTAAAGAAGGAATACCTATCTTTCGGCAAATTGTAGAGGATGTAAAATCAAAAATTGTTTCGGGTTATTATCAGCCCGGACAACGCATTGAGTCAGTGCGCGATTTAGCGAGTCTTTATGGTGTGAACCCAAACACAATTCAGAAAGCTCTCACTGAAATGGAAATGAGTCATCTCTTAAGAGCAGATGGCCCTAATGGTCGTTACATTACAGAAGACTACTTGTTGATTGATGCGATTAAAAAAGAAACGATTAATCAAATGGTTCATGATTTTGTCGTTCAAATGAAACAAATAGGTATTAGTATTGAGGATACCGTAGCGCTAATTCAGAAATTTAATGAAGGAGATCACTATGAATGATTTTATGAATAAGATAGAATCTCAATTTGGTTCAGAACAACAAATTGAAAAGGATTTGATTCGTGTCCGTAACTTAAGTAAGTTTTATTCAAAAGAAAAAGCCTTGGATGAAATTTCACTTGATATCAAATCAGGTAGAATTGTTGGGTTGTGTGGACCAAATGGTTCAGGAAAAACAACGCTAATAAAAATTTTAGTTGGACTTCTCAGAGATTATCAAGGAGATATTCAAATTGAGGGGAAACATGTGGGTTATGAATCACTAGGCAGTATTTCGTATTTACCTGATAAAACTTATTTTGAAAAAAATATGAAGGGATCTGAATGCATCACCTTGTTTAAGGATATGTATGACGACTTTAATGAAGAACGAATGATGAAGCTTTGTGACAGCTTCGATGTATCGCCTAAGAAAACATTTAAAGAAATGTCAAAAGGGATGCAAGAAAAGTTTCAACTAGCACTAGTACTCTCCAGAGATGCGAAAATTTACTTACTAGATGAACCAATTGGGGGTGTAGACCCTGCCTCAAGAGAAAAGATTTTGAATACAATACTTAATTCTTACGCAAAAGACTCCTTATTACTAATTTCTACTCATCTGATTTCAGATATTGAAAACATACTCGATGAAGTTATTTTTCTCAAAAATGGTCGAGTTGAATTATTTGAGAATTGTGATGATTTGCGGGATCAACACAACATGAGTGTCGATGCTTACTTTAGGGAGGTATTCCGTTAATGTTTATAAAAACACTGAAACATGATTTAAAGAATTCATTCAAAGATTATTCTATGCTCTATCTTATCATGATCCTTTTAGCAATCATTGGACCCTTTGTTCTGAAATCAAACCTTGCGACATTACAAATTATATTAGGTATTTTTATGGTCATTATTGTTACGTCATCGTTTGTTTTGATGATTGTAAACGCCATTAACTTTTTAAAACGACGTTTGTTTGATCAAGGAGCCTACTTGAATTTAACCTTACCAGTTTCAATTGAAACAACACTGATTTCAAAAATATTAACAGTCACAATCTGGCAGTTTTTAACCTTAGTCATGATTGGTGTCAGTATGTTAATCTTTGGGTTGTTATTTGCTGATAATGGATTGGCGGTTCTCAATCAAATGACTGATTTGATTTTATCGGCTGTGAAACAAGCTGAGTGGACAACAATTGTCTTAACATTGATTAGTCTTTTAGTGAGTAGTTTTCTAACAATCCTTTCGTACCTTTTGTGTATGACAATTGTCAATACATCGTACTTTAAACGTCCTAACTATTTTGTAGCATTTATCATATTTATTGTCATGACGCTTATCAAGGGAGAAGTGTTTGATAACGTCTTTTATAGATTGATTTACACAAATGCTTTGGATAATGATTCAATGTTTCGAACCATTCAGTTTACAGCAAGTAATTATCAAATTGCAGCTTCGATTATTTATGATTTTGTCTTTGTTGTTATCCTGTTTGTGACAACAACTTGGTTGTTTAAGAAAAAGATTGAACTTTAAGCATTGTTAATTCAATGCTTTTTTTATTAGTGTTTTATACTTTTTTAATAGGAATTGTTTTGCTATAATTGAATCAAGAAGAGGAGGTGTACCAATGCCAAACGTCATAACACACGGCTTAATGGCTCAAGATGTGGTTGGTGTCCTCGATGAAAGTAGAGTTGCTGACGCAATTCAAACATATCCACAGCTGTTTTTACTAGGAAGCAATGGTCCGGATTATCTGTTTTACTATCGATTCTTAAGCAGTGATCAAGACGCAACACATATAAGAAATATAGGAAGTTTCTTTCATAGCTCACATGTGAATGATTTTTATCGCGCTGGTTATGACTATTTAATCAGCCTAGAAAATGACAGGGAGTACGATATGTTTTTAAGTTACCTATCTGGTCATTTGTGTCATTGGGCACTTGATACGTTAGGTCATCCCTATATTTTTCATAAAACAGGTCTTTTACAAGGAAAGACCCGTTACGATCATTATCGATTTGAATCAATGATTGATACATTGATGGTGACTCAAATCAAAAAAGATTCACTAAAGAATTATCCTACTTATAAATTTGCGGATTTAAATACTAAAGAGAGACTGATAATCGCAAAGGGATATCAGTTCATAACAAAAACGGTTCTTAACGAGCGAGTTGCTTTGTCTAAGTTTAATCAAGCGCTTAAAGAAATGTATTACTACACGCGACTTTTATATGATCCCAATGGCTTTAGAATTAAGCTTGTTCAGTTGATTGAAAAGAATATACTGAAGGACTTGTGGTTTATATCTTCCCATATCGTGAGTAAAAAACTAGATACACAACGAGATATTCTTAATTTAAGCCATTCTGTATGGAATCACCCCAGTGATGATACGATGATATTTACCGATTCTTTTGTCGATTTGTACAATCAATCAATTCAGCGTGGTAAAATAGTATTAGAACTTCTTGATGATAAGAATATCGATGGATTATTGAGTTATATTGACAATCGAAACTATGAGACTGGTTTAAATACAAAGCGAGAAATGAAATATTTTAATTTAGTTTATCAATCATAAAGATAATTTAGAAAGAGGAGGTTTCTTTATGTTAACAAATATTCAAGGTAAAAATGTCCAAATTACGGATGCAATGAGAGAAAGAGCAGACAAGAAGTTATCTGTTTTGGACAAGTACTTTAAAGACGCAGATGCAATTGGAGCACGTCTGCTAGTAAAAATTTATAATGATCACCACAAAGTTGAAGTTACGGTGGATGCACCAATTGGTTTATTAAGAGCTGAAGTTAGAGAAAAGGATTTCTATAATGCGTTAGATAGAGTCGTTGATAAATTAGAAGATCAAATCCGTCGACAAAAAACCAAATATTCCAAAAAACAACGAGAAAAACTATCCATTGCTTTTTTAGAAAATATGGAGAAAATGGAAGAAGCAAACTCTGTTGAGACAAAACCAGTTCGTACAAAAACAATTGTAGCGACTAAGCTTGATTTAACGACCGCAATTATGAACATGGAGTTGTTGAATCATGATTTCTATGTGTACACAGATGATGAAACCGATGAAGTAGCAGTGGTCTATCGTCGTGTCGATGGTGGTTATGGTTTGTTAGAAATTGAAAAAGAATAAGTAACGTAATAGTGTGAAGGTCAATTAAAATATGATATAATGAGAAACGTATGAAAGGAAGTTGATTATGGGATTAAAAGATAAATTCAAGGACTTTATTAGTCCAATTGAAGAAGATGAAGAGTATGTTGAATTTGATGAGCATGAAGCAAAGAATTTAAGTGAATATGAAAGGAGCGGGTCTCAAAGTATGTCACAAGTAAAGGCCGATACACGGATGGTCCTTTTTGAACCAAGAACTTTTGAAGAAAGTGAAGAAGTTGCACGCCATTTAAAAGAAAGAAGAGCTGCTGTCGTAAATTTACATCGTTTGCCTGCTACTTTTCAACAACGGACGATTGACTTTTTAACAGGAGTTGTTTTTGCGATTGATGGAACAATTCAAAAAATTGGTCAAAATGTTATCTTGTGTTCACCAAAAACAATCGGTGTTTCTGGTGAAATTAGTTTTGATTTAAACGACGACCAATAGACTGATGAAAACTAAAGAATCGCGCTTTCGTATTCTTAAACATGGATACGATCGATTCGAAGTCGATCGATCAATGGATGATCTTGAAACAAAAATTGAGATGTTAGAGACAAAGTTGTCAACTTATCAAAAACAAGTTGATTTAACAAACAAGCAACTAGAAGCTACTAATCAAAAATATCAAACGTTAGTTCAACAGTTATCGATTAAAGAAAAAGCAGCTGACGAAATTAGTCGACTAGCACTTCAAGAAGCGAACGCTATCATCGATACCGCAAATTTGAATGCTGACATCATTGTTCGAGAAGCATTGTCGACTGCGAGGCTTTTACTGGTTGAACTCGCACGAATTTCTAATCAAACTGCTTCTGTCAAAACCGATTTAAAAGATCGAATCATTGAATTATCTAAATTAATAGAAGACTTCCAACTACCAGATATTCCAACGATGGACTGGTTACAAAGTTATAACAAATTTAATAGCGACGACTAAGACACGTTAATTATCACCTCTTTTATAGAGACTTGTGGGTTGGTGAAACACAAGAAAGAGCTTAATTAGTATCCCTTATGAGCTTTCTTGGTGAATAAAGTAATCAAGAACGTATCTCACGTTACGAGATAGAGTGCACTTATCAAAGTGAACAAAGGTGGTACCGCGTTAAAACGTCCTTTAATAGGGCGTTTTTTATTTAAACGAAAGGAAAATGAGAACATGGATTACAAAGAAACACTACATTTACCAAAAAGTGATTTTGAAATGAGAGGAAATCTTGTCAAAAAACAAGGGGATATTATTAAAAAGTGGCAAGATGAACAACTCTATCACACAATGCGAGAAGTCAATAAAGACTGTGAACCCTACGTTTTACACGATGGGCCTCCTTATGCCAACGGTCACATTCATATTGGTCACGCACTCAACAAGATCTTAAAAGACTTTGTTGTTCGCTCACATCACAAACTTGGTTATCAAATTAATTTTGTCCCAGGTTGGGATACCCATGGATTACCAATTGAAAATGAAGTGACAAAAAGTGGAGTTAACCGAAAAGAAGTCTCTGTTGCTGCTTTTCGAGCAGCGTGTGAAGCCTATGCCATTAAACAAGTAGAACAACAAAAACAAGACTTTATTAATTTAGGAACTATTGGTGATTATGACAATCCATATATTACTTATCAACATGACTACGAAGCAGTTCAAGTCGAACTGTTTGCTGAAATGGTAGATAAGAAAATGATCTATAAAGGATTAAAACCCGTGTATTGGTCACCAAGTTCAGAAAGCGCATTAGCAGAAGCGGAAATTGAATATAAAGACAAAAAAGACCCATCCATTTATGTGCGTTTTAAAGTTAATGACGGTAAAGGTATTTTAGACAATGAAACTTATTTCGTTATCTGGACAACAACCCCGTGGACAATTCCAGGGAACTTAGCCATTTCACTTCATCCAAAATTTGACTATGCGTTAGTTAAAGTGAATGACGTTAAATATGTTCTGCTAGAAGAATTTGTCGAAGAATTAATGAAAGAATTTGGCTTTGATCACTATGAAGTTATCCAAACCTTTAAAGGAGAAGAGTTGGAATACATCACGACTCAGCATCCATTATACAATCGCGAATCACTGGTTATTTTAGGTAACCACGTCACCAACGACTCTGGTACAGGCTGTGTTCATACAGCTCCAGGATTTGGGATGGATGACTATATCGTTGGGCAAAAATACGGTATTGAACCCTATTGTAATGTTGATAATCACGGAAAAATGATGGAAGAAGCTGGGGATTGGTTAGTCGGACAAACAACGGAAGAAGCCAATAAAACAGTCACTAATCGACTCGATGAGCAAGGGGATTTACTAAAACTAGTCTTTATTACCCATAGTTACCCACACGATTGGCGAACAGGTAAACCTATCATCTTTAGAGCAACTCCTCAATGGTTTGCAAGCATTGATTTAGTTCGTGAAGAGGTACTCAAAGAAATTAATCATATAAAATGGCAACCTTCCTGGGGTAAACTACGCATGCACAACATGATTAAAGATAGGGGTGACTGGGTCATCTCAAGACAGAGGGCATGGGGTTTGCCAATACCAATTTTCTATACTGAAGATGGCACACCACTAATGGACAAAGACTTAATTTATCATGTCGCAAGTCTGTTTAGAGAACATGGTTCAAACATTTGGTTTGAATGGGAAGCTGTAGATTTATTACCAAAAGGATATTCACATCCAGGTTCTCCCAATGGCCGCTTTACAAAAGAAAAAGATATTCTAGATGTTTGGTTTGATTCAGGATCATCGCACACAGCAGCTCTTAAGAAGCATGGATTAAGTGTTCCACACGATCTTTACTTAGAGGGAAGTGACCAGTATCGAGGATGGTTTAACTCTAGTTTAATTATTTCTACAGCAGTCTTTGGATGTGCACCGTACAAAAATGTATTGAGTCATGGTTTTATCATGGATGGCAAAGGAGAAAAATTCTCTAAATCGAAAGGGAACGCAATTAAACCAGAAAAAATAGTCAACTCAATGGGAGCTGAGATTTTAAGATTATGGGTAGCTAGTGTTGATTTTACCTCTGATATTTCAATTTCGGACGACATTCTAAAACAAGTTTCAGAGAACTATCGAAAGATAAGAAACACCTTCCGATTTATGCACGCTAACAGTTCAGACTTACATAAAAACGATCGAGTTGATTTGAAAACATTACCAGCAGTCGATCGTCAAGTCTTAAATGAAGTCAATCAAGTTTTAAAAAATGGACTAGAAGCTTACCGTGAATTCCACTTTTCAGATATTACGACATCGATTACCAAACTCTTAACGAATGTGATGAGTGCTTACTATTTAGACTTCACAAAAGATATCTTGTATATTCATTCTTTAAATGATACAAGACGTCGCCAAGTACAAACAGTATTGTCGTATTCATTAGAAGCTTTGATGCATTTAATCGCACCAATCTTATCGTTTACAACAGAAGAATTGAACAGCATCATCAATCCAGGGGCACAAAGTGTTCATTTAGATGGTTTTGTTAAACAAATAGATAGTCAATTTAACGAAAAAGAGACTGAAGATTTTGAGAAGTTGTTTGAGATAAGAGAAGCAGTTTATAAAGCACTTGAAGTTGCTCGTGAACAAAAACTCATCGGAAACTCATTGAAAGCTAAAGTTGTCTTAAATTTAGACGAAACAAGTCAATCGTTAGTTGATCACTATTTTGGCGAAGACCTAAAACAATGGTTTATTGTTTCACAAGTTGAGTATACAACTGAAACTTTAGACGAAGTCTTGGGTTACCAAGTTAGAGTTGATGTAGCTGAAGGTGTTGAATGTGAACGTTGTTGGAATGTTGTAAAAGAAACAACAGAAGGGGTGTGTGAAAGATGTCATCATCATCTTCACCAATAATTACATCCCTACAGAATAAGCGAGTTAAAGAACTGGTTTCTTTGCACAGTAAAAAAGGTAGAGATGAACAACAATCTTTCTTGATTGAGAACAAACACTTAATCGAAGAAGCAATCAAAACCAATCAACTAACAGAATTGATTGTTAGTGACACGTATGAAGGAGAGTTAGATTTTCATAACAAACTTATTGTTACTGATGTCATCTGTCAAAAAATTTCTCAAACAACTTCTAAAAGTCAAATTTTTGGACTCTGTAAATTTAAGAAACAAGAACTAAAAGGCAATTATTATCTTGTTTGTGATAATGTTCAAGACCCAGGAAATTTAGGAACTTTAATTCGTAGTGTTGTGAGTTTTGGGTGGGATGGAGTAATTGTTTCCAACAACTCAAGTGATTTTTACAATGACAAATGTATACGAGCAACTCAAGGAGCACTGTTTCACACCGAGTTGCATCGTGGAAACCTTATTGAACTTCTCATTCAGCTCAAACAAAAAGGACTTAAAGTTGTGAGTACTGATGTCCATCAAGCACAACCACTCTCAAAATTAGACAAAAGCCCAATGGCACTGGTTGTTGGTAGTGAAGGACAAGGTGTCAGTCAAGAAATAGTAATGATGAGTGATGATGTCGTTATGATTGAGTCGTCACATTTTGAATCCTTGAATGTAGGGATAGCAGGAAGTATCTTGCTGTATGTCTTAAGAAACTAAAAATGGTCTCAATAGTGAGTCCATTTTTGTTATAATGAGCGTATGAAAAATCAAATGAGTCGTTTCCAACAGAATACTCAAAAAAGAATTATTCAACTGATACTAATCATCATGACTGCTGTTATGATCATTTATAATTTGTTATTTTGGTGGTACGCTAGTAATCAGCAGAAATCATCTTTGAATCAAACACAAATTAATTTGAATCAATCACTGAGTGTAGTCGATTCGACATTGACCAAGATGTCACACGATATTTCTTTTTCCCAACGAATAAAAGATCTTCTTCTCAATAAAAGTTCAAAAAATACGGTGTTATATGATTTCTATACACTCAAACGATCACAAACGGTAGATACTGAGATTCTTCTTTTTGATGTTGATAACACCGTTGTATTGAGTTCAATTGAAGACTCTGATGTCAAAAATAGTTATTCATTAAGATTAATGAAAGAAGCAAATCAATCAGAATTGAGAATCTTACGCATTAATTCTCAACAAGTCTTTTTGATGAATCATTTTCCGATTATTGACGGTTGTAAACAAATTGGGACGATGGTTTTATTAGTGAATGATCAATCTTTTTTAAGTTTAATTGAGTATCAACCATGTCATTACAGTGTTGTCTCTGATAAAAAAACAGTCTATGTGATTTCGGATAATCAGTTTGTGAGTGGCTATCTTAGTAGAGTTGTTCCTCAACTTTATGAAAGAAATCCAGTGATCAATAAAATAAACTATCTTACATCACTTACTGACTATAGTAACTCGATTCAAATTATTAGTTTTATGCAAGTCCAACGGTTCAACACATTAATGCTATTTAGTTCACTCATGATTCTTTTAGTAGGAGGATTGTTATCGATTGTATTCTTGCTTGCATCACGGTCAGTGGTTTCTGTCAGTTCTAAGAGCGTTGATAGCTTGTTTACACAAATGAAGAAGTTATCCAATCAGGAAATTGACTATTTACAAATACAAAGTGATGATGAGTTACAACAAGTTGTCAGTGAGATTAATGAATTAATTACAAACCTTCATCGATCACATCTCGAAAATGTTGAACTAATACAAAAAGCCCACCAGTTTGAACACAAACAGTTGGTTGCTCAGTTTAATCCTCATTTTTTATACAATACTTTAGAAGCAATTCGTAGTACGATGTATTTCGATCCTGATTTATCAAGCGAAATGACGACGTATCTAGCCAAAGCCTTACGTTATAGTCTAGAAGAAAAAACTATTGTTTCTGTTGAACGTGATATTGATTACTTAAAAGACTACTTATCGTTATTGAAGCATCGCTTTGGTAATCGATTAAATTATGTGATTGAAAATGATTTAGAAGATGAATCTTTTTATATTCCTAAGTTATTGTTACAACCGTTAATTGAAAATTCTTTGAAATATGGGTTTGACTCTAAAAAAGACTTGAATTTGAAGATTGTTTTTAAAAAAGAGAATAATCGACTCGTCATGAGTGTGAGTGATGATGGTCCAGGAATTAAGCAAGAATTGATTAAGAAAATTTTAGAACCAAGTTCACATGGAATCTATAATAGTTACCGACGATGTCAATTGTTTGATAGTGAGTCGACATTTGATATTATTACAAAACAGAAAGAAGGCACAACGATTGTTGTTACTTTGAGGAAGATAGATGTATAGAATTGTAATTGTAGAAGATGAACATTTAATAAGAAAAGGGTTACGATATGGAATTGATTATTCAACACTAGATTGTGTAGTCATTGGTGAAGCTGAAGATGGCCAACAAGCGATAGAAGTCTTGAATGAATTAAATCCTGACATTGTGCTTATCGATATTAACTTGCCTATTAAAACGGGTCTTCAAGTCTTAAGTGAAACAAGTCATCTTCACTACAGTGCCATTATTTTGAGTGGTTATAGTGAATTTGAGTATGCTCAAAAAGCAATTAAATTAGATGTTGTCGAGTACTTAACAAAACCATTACAAACCCAAAAACTAATTGATGCGATCAATAAAGCAAAGAGTAAGCATGATTCAAATAGGATATTAGATAGAATTATTGAACAAAAAGATAGCATTAAACAACCAAATTTAATGACATCAATACGTCATACAACCGACGAGTTAGTAAAAGGGTTGATCGAATATATCAAAGATAACTATCACGAAAAGTTTACAATGAATGATGTAGTCACTCATTTTGGATATAGCGAAACCCATCTTAGTAACAAGTTCAAGAAGCATACTGATTTAACATTTAATGATTACGTCAACCGCTATCGGATTACTATAGCCATCGAATTAATGAATCAGGGAATCGTTGATCCTAACATATTAGCAGATCGATGTGGTTTTAGTAATACTCAATATTTTGATAAGGTTTTTACCAAATATGTGACAATTTCTGTGAAAGAATACCTATCATTGCTTCAATAGTGTGGTATCTTCAGAAATAGTGGGGGATTTTCTTTGAAAGCGTTTACTTATATTGGTATCATGACGACAAGGAGGAAGATTTAAATGAAAAAAATCATCTTAGTTTTAATAGTAAGCTTACTTGTCCTAGCTGGTTGTTCAAAAACACCAGTAGATTCCGATTCAAAGAAATTGGTTGTCTACTCTCCAAACTCTGAAGGATTAATCCAAGCGACTATTCCTGCATTTGAAGAAAAAACAGGAATTGAAGTAGAAATAATCCAAGCAGGAACCGGAGAATTATTCAAACGTCTTCAAACAGAAGCAAGCAATCCTGTAGCAGACGTTATCTTTGGTGGAGCGTATTCAACATACACTCAAAACGAAGACTTATTTGAAAAGTATACTTCAGCAAATGACAAACTAGTCATTGAAGCATATCGCAATACAACAGGATATATCACTCCATATGTTTTAGATGGTAGTGTTCTGCTCTACAATAAGCAATTGATTGGTGATATTAAGATTGAAGGATATGCTGATTTATTGAATCCGGCACTTAAAGGAAAAATTGCGACTGCGGACCCTTCAGCTTCATCAAGTGCATTTGCTCAATTAACAAATATGTTGTTAGCAATGGGTGGTTACGAAAGTGAAGATGCATGGAAATATGTCGAAGATCTCTTTACCATTATTGATGGAAAAATTGCATCTGGATCATCCAATGTTTATAAGAGTGTCGCTGATGGCGAAATGATAGTAGGTCTAACATATGAAGATCCATCTGTTTCATTATTAAAAGACGGCGCTAACGTAGAAATCGTTTATCCAAAAGAAGGAACTGTTTATCTACCAGCAGGTTCAGCAGTTATTAAAAATGCTAAGAACTTAGAAAATGCGAAGAAGTTTATTGATTTTATTACATCAAAAGAAATTCAAGATGTATATGGAACGACAACAACAAACCGTCCAGTCTTAATCGATGTCGCTACTGGTGATACAATGAAACCAATTAGTGAGATTAAGACACTTATTGAAGATATTCAATATGTTTCCGAACACAAAGTAGAAATGGTGAACCGTTACAAAGACATTTTTGCTAAGATTCAATCGAAATAGGTGTTATTATGAGCGAAATTATCATAAAAGACGCCATCAAAAGATATGGTGACATCACCGTGATAAAGGATCTCGATTTAAGGGTAAAGGATGGACAACTCTTTACCCTTTTAGGACCTTCAGGGTGTGGGAAAACAACTTTATTAAGAATGATTGCTGGCTTTAATAGCATCGAAGGAGGCGACTTTTATTTTAATGAAAAACGTATCAACGATATGGATCCCAGCAAACGAAATATCGGTATGGTCTTTCAAAACTACGCTATCTTCCCTCATTTAACAGTGCGTGACAATGTTGCTTTTGGTTTAAAACAACGAAAACTTGACAAGCAACAAATTAAAGAACGGACCGACAAGTTTTTAAAATTAATGCAGATTGATCAATTTGCTGACCGAAAACCAGACAAACTTTCTGGTGGTCAACAACAACGGGTGGCCTTAGCTAGAGCTCTTGCGATACAACCCGATGTGTTATTAATGGATGAACCTTTGTCAAACTTAGATGCAAAATTAAGAGTCGAGATGCGCGAAGCTATTCGACAAATTCAACACGAAGTTGGAATAACCACTGTCTATGTGACCCATGATCAAGAAGAGGCAATGGCAATTAGTGACGAAATCGCAGTCATGAACTTAGGGGTTATCCAACACTTAGGATCACCTCGTGAAATTTACCATCGACCAGCAAATGAGTTTGTAGCGACCTTTATTGGACGGACCAATTTAATCGATGGCAATTTAATACATGAAGGGTATCAAGCTTTTATTGAGTTAGATAATGGATATCGTTTTAGTTATCCTCTTCTTAATCACTGTGAAGATCAACGGATTCGCACAAGCATCCGTCCAGAAGACTTCACAATCAGTGATGATGGTTTAATTGAAGTTAAAGTTAGAGATAGTATTTATCTTGGACTGAATACTGAATACTATTGTACTTTAACAAACGAACAAGAAATACAAGTGACTCAGGAATCGAATTTGTCTCATCGCTATGATCAAGATCATACACTAAGACTAAACATCAACATCGAGAAAATTAATGTTTTCAATCATGATGGATCCAAGAATTTGAGTGTACAGTATGGACAAGAGTAAACGGTTCGATTTTTGGAACATCAATAGCCTTATAGTTCTTTTCTTGTACGTCATCTTTTTAATCTATCCAATTACCAATTTATTAAGAATTGCTTTGGTAGATCCAGTAACCGGTGGTTTTACTGTCAGTTACTTTTCCAAGTTTTTTTCTCAGTCTTACTATTCACAAACACTGATTAACTCCATTGTAGTCTCGTCCTTAGGAATGATTTTTTCTCTAATTGTAGGGACTACTCTTGCGTATTTCTTTACTTTCTTTAGAGTCAGAGGGCAAAAATGGTTAAGAATATTAATCATCCTTGCTTCGATGTCTGCTCCCTTTATTGGAGCGTACTCATGGATTTTACTTTTAGGTAGAAGTGGAGTTATTACTCAATTTTTCGCCAGGCTAGGCATACAAACCCCAGAAATATATGGTATTACAGGAATTGTGCTTGTTTTTACATCACAACTTTACCCATTAGTATTTTTAATGGTTAGCTCATCGATGAAGAAAATTGATATGTCACTGATGGAAGCTGCTGAAAACATGGGCGTTACTGGAGCTAAACGCTTCTTTACAGTCATCTTACCTTTAATCATTCCAACCTTGTTATCTTCGGGGCTATTAGTCTTTATGAGAGCACTCGCTGACTTTGGTACACCCATGTTAATTGGGGAAGGGTATCGTGTATTTCCAGTTTTAATTTATAACGAATTTGTTGGAGAGGTTACAACGGATGCTGGTTTTGCCAGCGCAATATCAATTATTGCTGTTCTTTTGACAACGGTCATCTTTTTGGTACAAAAATTTGTTGCCAACCGTTATTCAATTCAGATGAATAGTTTGCGACCAATTGAAATCAAAGAGAAAAAAGGTATCGGTCAATGGATTATGCACCTGGTGATTTATCTTTCTGTAGGGATATCGATTCTTCCACAAGTTTACATTATTTACACTTCATTTAAGAATACCAGTGGCAAAGTGTTTACAGATGGTTACTCATTCAGTAGTTATACCAAAGCTTTTGAGGACATGGGTCCTACAATTATCAACACACTGAAGATTCCTTTTGTTGCTTTAGTGGTCACTATCATTCTTGGAGTGATTATTTCATATTTAGTTGTTCGACGACGTAATGTTGTCAACAATACGATTGATATACTATCGATGATTCCTTATATTATTCCAGGAACTGTCATGGGTATTGCTTTCATATCGGCATTCAATACGGGGATATTAGGTTCTGGCATTCTAGCAATCGGAGGAACAATGACAATTATGGTTGTTTCTTTAGTTGTTCGACGCTTGCCGTATTCAATTCGTTCAAGTTCAAATGCGATTCAACAAATACCAGCGTCGACAGAAGAAGCTGCATCTAGTTTAGGATCGAGTAAACCAAATACATTTATTAAGATAACGGTACCAATGATGATTCAAGGAATTTTAGCAGGAGCAATTTTAAGTTGGATTACAATGATTTCGGAGTTATCAACTGCTTTGCTACTATATACTACTGGAACTCAAACCTTAACAATTGCTATCTTTACTCAAGTATTGCGTGGTAATTATGGAGTTGCAGGGGCGTTATCAACAATTTTAACGATATTGACTGTCTTATCTCTTCTTCTATTGAATAAACTCGGCAAAATGGATGATATTTCGATGTAACGAATGTTTAATAGGACCTCACAAGGGTCCTTTTTTATATAGTTCTTGAATTTTTCACAAAGCTTGCTATAATAAATGAGAAATCGTTGAAATGGAAAAGTAGTTAAGGTGTCTAGTTTAGAAAGAGATGGGTTGATGAAACATCTTCTAGAGATTTAATGAAGTTCACCATGGAGAGAAGTTAATCCCTTCCGCAGAAGAAGCGTTATTCTTAATTAAGACACTTGTGTGTGAAACAGGATGGTACCACGATCAATTCGTTCCTTTAGGGACGTTTTTTTATTTTAAGGAGGAACTATGACAGTAGTCGAACTAAAAAACAAAGCGAAAGAGGCAATTATAAATTGTATTAGCCTTGAAGAACTTAAAGAAGTGTATAACCAATACTTGTCTAAAAAAGGGGAAGTATCAGGTTTAATGTCACAAATGAGAAATTTACCTAATGAAGAAAAACCAGCATTTGGACAGATGGTCAATGACTTAAAAAATGAACTAGAGACATTGTACAAAAACACATTGGACCATTTAAATGAAGAGGCTCTTAACCAAAAACTCGAAGCAGAAAAGATTGATTTAACACTACCAGCAACAAATTTCAGTGTAGGACAACGACATCCATTAGTGATGGTTCAAAGAGAGTTAGAAGATATTTATCGTGAGATGGGAGATAGCATTGTCGAAGGTCTTGAAATTGAACTCGATCTCTATAATTTTGAACGTGCCAATATTCCTAAAAATCATCCTGCTCGCGATATGCAAGACACCTTTTTCATTACCGAAGAAACTTTATTAAGAACCCATACAACCGCTATCCAAACACGAGCACTGGAAATGTTTGCCCCTAACTTACCGATTAAAGTTGTTTGTCCTGGAAAAGTGTATCGAAAAGATGATGATGATGCGACCCATTCTAATCAATTTGTTCAAATGGAAGCATTAGTTGTTGGTCATGGTATTACTTTGGCAGATCTAAAAGGAACTTTAGAGCTACTTGCTAAAAGAATGTTTGGTAATACTCGAACAATTCGATTTAGACCTTCATACTTCCAATTTACAGAACCTTCTGTCGAAGTTGATGTATCGTGTCACATTTGTGATGGAAAGGGCTGTAGTATCTGTAAGAACACGGGTTGGATAGAAATCTTAGGTGCAGGAATGGTTCACCCTGAAGTACTGAAGATGGCAGGTTACAAAGACCCAACAGTTACTGGTTTTGCTTTCGGTTTAGGAGTGGAACGAGTAGCAATGCTAAAATATGGAATTGATGATATTCGTCATTTCTACACAAACGATAGTCGTTTCTTGAAACAGTTCAAGAAATTTGATTAGGAGGATTTATGAAAATATCAAGAAAATGGTTAAACCAACTCGTTCAAATTGAAGATATCAGTACTACTGAATTAGCCAATGGATTAACTTCAGCTGGACTAGAGGTCGAGGGGATAGAACAATTAGCAAGTGGAACAGGCTTAGTTATCGGAGAAGTCTTAACTTGTGTTGAACATCCAGATAGTGATCATTTGCACATCACTACCGTTAATATAGGCGATAGAGTAGAACAAATTGTCTGTGGAGCTCCAAATGTAGCTGCAGGACAAAAAGTGATTGTAGCGACAGTAGGAGCAGTATTACCATCACTAGAAATAAAAGCAGCAACCGTTCGAGGGATTGAATCCAACGGGATGATTTGTTCCTTAAAAGAACTCGGTGTCGATGAGAAATTACAGAGTGAACAAGATTTAGAAGGCATCAAAGTTCTTAACAATGATGCCGTCGTTGGAACGGATCCGCTTAGTTATCTTGGACTCGATGATGAGATACTGGATATCAAACAAACACCGAATCGAAGTGATTTTAATGCGATTCAAAGCATAGCATACGAAGTGAGTGCTCTGTTTGAAAGACCACTGATAACACAACCGATAGTAGCTGATTTACACTCTGGAAAAGCGAGTAACTTCAAAGTTGGTTCTAAAACATCGAATTGTCACTTTTTCTTAGCAAAAGAAGTAACAGGTTTAGAAATCAAAGAAAGTCCTTTGTGGATCCAACAAGCATTAATAGGTAGTGGTATGCATCCAATCAACAATCTAGTAGATATTTCCAATCTTGTAATGCTAGAAACAGGACAACCAAATCATTTCTACGATTATAATTTCTTTGAAAAAAAAGAGATTCTTGTTGTCGATGACTACAGTGGAACAGAAATTGGGTTAGATGGTGAACAGGTCGAGTTAATTCAAGGAGATACCATTATTTCAAGTAATGGTAAAGCCATCGGTATTGCGGGAATTAAAGGCTTAGGAAACTCAATGATTCAAGAAGATACGTCAAGCATTGTTATTGAGATTGCTAGCTTTGATCCGATTGCGATTCGTAATACCTCAAAGCATCTGGGTTTAGTCACAGAAGCCTCACTACGATTTATAAAACCGATGGATCCTCTCTCTTCAGATAAAGCATTAGCAAGGATTCTGTATTTGTTAAAAGAGTATGCAGGACTTAAAGATGAAAACATTTATGAAAGTGTTGTATATCAAGAAAATAAAGTTGATTATAAACAGCCAAAGGTCTCAGTCAGATTAGAAGATATCAATGGTTTGTTAGGAACTAACTTTAATACAGAAGAGGTGATGGATGTTTTTGAACGACTCGCATTCAACCCGGTCATTAAAAATGAAGAAATTGTTTGTACCATCCCAAGTTTTAGACAAGATATTTTTATAAAAGAAGATTTAATTGAGGAAGTTATTCGTGTAATTGGGTTTGATCGAATCGAATCGACATTACCACTAATGCCATTGACAATGGGTCAGTTAACACCGGAACAAAGTTATACTCGCGAGGTAGAACAGACCTTAAGTTCCTTAGGGTTGAATCAAGTCGTGACTTATACACTAGTATCAAAGAAACACACCGATAATCCAATGAGTTTAGGAAAACCGGTCGAAATTCTTTCTCCACTATCGGAAGCACGACAATATATTCGAACAAATTTAAGTGCCTCACTTCTTGATGTTTTAAACTACAATCTTGCTAGAAAGAATAATAATGCTGGTTATTATGAGTTGTCACAGGTTTATGCACAAAGCAAGAATGAACTTCGGTTAGGAATTATTGGTTCAGGAAATTTAAGTGAAACACTGTGGAAAAATCAGGCAATAGCTTTTGATTACTATAGTGCGAAAGGGTTGTTTGAAAAAGTACTGAATGGACTTGGTATTAGTCTAAATCGTGTTAAATATGTTGAAAACACTGTCGATACTTTAACTTATCACCCCTATCAAAGTGCTTTAATCAAACTAGATAATCAAGTAATTGGACTTATGGGGGTAATCCACCCAAGTTTAAAATTAAAACAAGCTATTTTGTTAGAAGTCAATTTGTCAAAACTTTTTGAAGTTAAGAAAGCAAAAACAAAGTTTAAAGCACTTCAAAAGTATCCCCAAGTAACCCGTGACTTGGCTGTAATTGTTGAAAATGGAGTTCAGGTATCACAACTTATCTAAAAAGCACTAAAAGCAGGTCGTCCTTATCTTGTCGATGTCATAGTTTTTGATGTGTTTAGTCAACTCGATAAGAAATCAGTCGGACTTCGATTGACCTATGAAGCTAGCAATCATACCTTAACTGAACAAGAAGTGAGTAACAGTGTTGAAAGAGTCCTTGAATTATTGAAAAATGAGTTTGGTGCTCTTCTAAGATAGGTATCAATGTGATAAAATAGTCTTATAAAGTTAATAAGGATTAACTAATTAGGAGGTTTTGAATGAGTATTCGGTATTTAGATACACCTATTAAATATTTAAGAAAAGAAGTGTTTAAAGCGATTACTTCGGCAGCATATGATGATTGGACTAGCGAACAAATACAGAAAATTCCTCACATAATTATTGAAGGGGATTTTCCGACTTATCGTGAGTCAGTGAGTCGTGAAAGAGAAATTGTCTCTGAACGTGTTCGCTTAGCATTAGGTCTAGATTTATGGGCAATTGATGAGCTTAATGGTTTTTCTTCAGAGTTTGATTTAGACCTTATAAAAGAACACCGATTACCTACTCAAGCACTACGAGTGATTCCAAGTGCGTGTGAGTCGTGTGAAGAAAAAAGTTACTTTGTGAGTAACACATGTCATGGATGTTTAGCACATCCTTGTATTACAGTATGTCCAGTTCATGCGACATCCCTTCAAAATGGATTAAGCTTTATTGATCAATCAGCTTGTATCAAATGTGGTAAGTGTTTCGATGTTTGTCCATTTGATTCTATTATTAAGAACGAGAGACCTTGTGTCGCTAGCTGTGGAGCGAATGCGTTTACTAAAGATCCTTCTAATGATAAAGCAATTATTATTTCTCAAAAATGTGTTGCTTGTGGTATGTGTATGGTCAGTTGTCCTTTTGGAGCGATTATGGACAAAAGTGAAATCTATCAAGTAGCCAACGCAACAAAAACAGAAGATGTTGTCGCAATTATTGCGCCAGCGATTGCAGGTCAGTTTGGTGACAAAGTCAGTTATCATCAAGTTGTCTCAGGCTTGAAGCAATTAGGCTTCACTGAAGTAAAAGAAGTTGCTTTAGGGGCAGATGTTACATCTGTTGTCGAAGCAGAAGAGTATGTTCACCATGTGTTAAATGGGAGTCAACCATTTTTAGCAACCTCCTGTTGCCCAGCTTGGAGTAAGTTTGCGAAAAGAGAACTGAAAGAAAAAGCATACTGTGTATCTGAAAGTAGTTCACCAATGATTGAAACTGCTAAGGTTCTTAAAAAACAACATCCTGAAGCACAGATTGTATTTATTGGACCTTGTTCGGCGAAGAAACAAGAAGTATCAGAACCTAAAATGGCAGGATGGGTGGACTATGTCTTAACCTTTGAAGAATTAGGGGCAATGTTTGATGCTCGTAACATTGATCTATCTAGTATTGAGATTGAGCCAGGTAGTGATGATGCATCTAGTGATGGTCGTGGTTTTGCGGTTAGTGGTGGCGTTCTTGCTGCTGTTGAACATATAATTAATGAGAAATATCCTGATTTAAATTTTGCGACTGATCGTGCAGAAAATCTACAGGAATGTCGTAAACTACTGTTGCAAGCAAAATTTGGTAAGCGCAACAAATTCATTATTGAAGGAATGGCTTGCCCAGGAGGTTGTGTAGGAGGAGCTGGTACTTTGGTGAATCAGAACAAGAGTGCCCGTAGTGTCGCTCAATTTGCGAAAGCATCTTCGAAGAAGTCTGCTCAAGAAACATACGACGAACTCTATCCAACAAAATAAATTAAATCCCATCATTGATGGGATTTTCTACAGGGAGGTGCAGAAGTGATATCAATCTTCAAAGGGGCTATTGTCGCATTAAGTATGTTAGTACCAGGAGTCTCTGGTGGAACCATGATGATTGTGCTTAATATTTACAAACAAACAATTGAAGCATTGGATGGCTTAACCCATGGTCAGTTAATCCATAAAAGACTCATGTTAAAACTAATTACAGGTGGTTTGATTGGTCTTTTTGGCTTTGGTTGGATCCTTCTATACTTAATGAATTTATCCAAAGTATCGATGTATTATTTATTTATGGGAATAGTTATTATGGGAGCAATCCTTTTGTTCAAAAAAATCTCATTAAAACACCTTAAAACCCATCATATTGTCTATTTAATTGTTGGAGCTATTATTGCGACGAGTTTAACTTTTTTACCTGAAGTTAGTCTTATCGACTTCAATGGCAATTTAATGGATAAACTATTTCTTGTAATTTTTGGAGGTGTAATCGTAGCAATCGCTCTTATATTGCCTGGAATATCGACCTCTTATCTGCTATTAGTGATGGGCTTGTATGAGCCAAGCTTGAATGCTATAAAAACATTAGATATACAATTTCTAACACCGATGGCGATTGGTGTTGTGATTGGGATACTACTTACAACTCGTTTCTTGAATTGGTTACTTATCAATCATCCGTTACCAACTTATCTGATGATTATCGGTTTTATGATTGGTTCAATTCCACAGATATTCCCTGGTTTACCTTCATATGGTGGCCAGTTTGTACGCTCAATTCTACTATTAACATTGGGGATAGTAATGATGGTTGTTATCGATTTTTTAAGTCAAAAAGAGAATTTAAAGGAAGATGAAAAGAAGATTACCAAAGGATGATAATCTTCTTTTATTATTATTATTCGTATCCTTTCGGATTATTTTTCTGCCAGTTCCACGAATCTCTACACATGT
>JAAYEW010000069.1 GCA_012728555.1 Erysipelothrix sp. | reverse complement strand
GTCTATTACGCGTGTATTGGCATCCAGTTCGGTCACCTCGTTCTTCGCATTGGAAAAGATAAAGTTACTGTTCCACTGGAAATCGGGGGTAACAATGTTTCTAGTAGACAATGTAAATTCTATACAATGCGATTTCATACTTGCTACGTTTGCAAACTTGGTGATTTGCCCCCCGATACCAATGGTGTTAATCAAACCAATCAGGTCGAAGTTATTTCTCTTATACCAGTCGGCTGCAATGTTGATTCTGTTGTTCAGAAATCCAAGATCAATACCAACATTGAACTCATGTTTTTTCTCATAAGTAAGCTCACTATTCTCTAGATCAATAATTTGTAAACCCGACTCTTTAACCCCGGTAAAAGGTCTCCAAGGATTATAACTACCAATAACAACCCGTGAGTTAGTTACCGAAGCAGGCCCCCTGTCAGCTGTTAGCGAGTAAGATCCTTTTAAAGTAAGATTTGAAACTACTGGATTGAGAGATTCAAAGAAAGCTTCTTCATGAGCATTCCATGCGCCAGAAAGGTTCCATGTAGGAAGCCATCTAGCTTCACGGCTCTTACCTAGCTTGTTAGACCCTTCGTAGCGAACGGTTCCGTTGATTGTATATTTCCCTTGATAAGAATAAGTAGATGTTCCGAAAAATGCAACTTGACGCCCACGCGTCTCGTTTATATCATAGTATTGAGCATTTTCTTCACTTAGCTGTTTAAAATATAGATAATCGAAGGCAGGAAGCATACCCATCTCGTATTGCATTGCTACGCCATCAAACGAAGTATTTTTTCTATCCACAGAGTTGACCTCACTACCTCCAAAGAAATTAAAAATATGATCATCATTAAAAACATCATTATAATTCAAAGTAGCCCGAAAGTCATAACCATTCATCGAGTATTTGGTTTCGTTGTAAAATCCTCCATATGGCATAACTGTTACAGGCAAGGAGTTAGGATTGTCTGGATCAGTGTATAACCAAGGGTTTGCATCACGCATGGTAGCGTCATCCATGGCTCTGTAAGCCATTGCTTGGTTTGAATAGTCTTTTACATGATGCCCTTGATTGGTAGTAGAGTATTTGTAAGCAAATAGTGCAGAAGCTTCTAGTTTACGCAAGATTCTCCACTTAAGTTCACCTTGGAAACGAATATCAACAACATCCAAATCAATGTAATTGTTTTCCAATTCATTTAAAATATTGAAAGGAGCATAATTCCTTACATATTGAGTATTAGAGTCAAGTGCACGAGAAGTATTTAGTGCGTACGAATAAGGATTGATATCAAAGTCACGTTTTACTTGTCCGCTTACTACATCAATATTTTGGCTCAACGTTCCCGGTGCTTTTTGTTTGCGGTATGATCCGTTTCCGATTAGGTTTAAAGAAAGATTGTCAAAAATGCGGTATAACGCATTCGTATTCGTTGTATATCGGTTTACTTTGCTCTGTTCAGACCAACCCGGATCGTTCATAAAACTCATTGATGTATAATATGACGCCTTCTCTGTACCGCTTGACAAGCTGACCGCATGATTCTGTGATATACTATTTTGGAACAATAAATCGAACCAGTCGGTGTTACGATACTCTGCTTCTCTTAAATAGGAATTGCGTCCAGCCAAAGTATTTTCAATTCCGAATTTTCCATTAGTAGCATCATAGGTATTAATCAAATGATACATTTTACCATATATACCACTATTAGAAGCACGGTATGTTTCTGCCAAATTGAGATAACCATTGGCTTCCATTTCGCTATAAACACCCATCTGCTCCTGAGAATTCATTATATTAAAATTGTTATAACTCGGCTTAAGGCGCATTGAATACTCGCCCGTATAAGAAATTTTATTAGTACCTGCCTTTCCCTTTTTAGTTGTAACAACAATTACACCTGACATAGCTCGAGCACCATAAATTGAAGTAGCAGAACCATCCTTCAAAATTTGAAAACTTTCGATATCATCAGCATTCAATCCAGCGATGGCTGAACTGATCAATGTATTAGCATCTCCCGAAGAAAGATCATCAGAACTAACTTCTGTCACATCCTCCATTATAACACCGTCAACTACCCAGAGTGGCTTAGAACTACCGTAAATGGATGTTGCACCACGTACACGTATTTTTGGTGCTGTACCGAATGTGCCAGATACGTTTTGTACTGATACACCCGCTGCACGACCCTCTAATGCACGACTGATCTCAGGGATACCATCAAGTCTCACTTCTTCGGCGCTCAATTTGTTTGCCGCACCCGTAAAAAGTCTCTTGTCAATTTGTTGTAATCCAGTCACTACAAATTCTTGAAGCATCTCACTATCAGTGGTTAGGGTAACGTTAAGAATTGGCTTAACAGCAACTTCCTGTGTTCTCATACCAACATATGATATGATTAACGTTCCATTTGCAGGAGCCGAAAGATTAAAATTACCGTCAATGTCAGTCACAGTGCCTTGGCTGGTTCCCTTGATTAAGATAGTCCCACCGATCACTGGATCCCCTACTTCATCAACAACTGTACCTCGCACTTGTGTCTGAGCATTAATTATCCCTATCCCCAAAAAGAATAGAGATAAAAACATAGTTAATTTTCTTTTCATAAACTCTACTTTTTAATAATCACTTTCATTTATTTTATACTGTTTCAATATACATTGTGTAAATGTGTTGTTTTTTACGGCAATTAAGTGGTTTACCATAATGTTTAATCAAAGATTAATTAACAACATTAACATTTGTATGGAAACAATTCCAATTCACAAATATAGGCTATTTATTTAATATTCGTAATATTTAGTGCATTTTTTTATCAAAATATGCCAATTAATAGGAAAAAGGTGACTATTAATCATACTTTCTATCTTTTAACTAATTATGATTTTGAAAAACTGCTCCTCTTATCAAATAATTTTAACAAATTGATCACCTAACAATCTTTTCAATAAATTTGCGTACAAAAATATGACATTTATAATCATTGTGCAACTTTTTAGACATTAATATTACATTTTTAATATCAAATCGACAATATCTATTTAAAATAGTCATTACTAATATACATATTTTCATTGCCAATCATTAACACATATAGAGTTTTTAGTAACGCAAAGAGACCACCTCATCGCTGAGGCAGTCTCTTTTTGGTTGAATCAATAAGTAGAGTTAAATTAGTCCCAACCACTATTTTGTTGTCCCGCAATCTTAGGATTAGAAAGTTTTAAAATATCTATTCAATAAATACTTCTTGTTCCAGGAATATACTCATTGAGATTTGATGCTTTCGTTCCTATTACATCAGCAAAATTTTTTTGTGATATTTCTCTTTAATCTAACTCTAGCTTTAAGTGCTTATTTTCTCTGCTATTTCATCAAAGATAATCTTCGTTTTTGTTGCGTCTAATCCTACTGCTTTAGCCACTGCAAAAATATCTTCTTTGGTTGGATTACCTTTTCCATTAACTGTTGTTGTATGATATCCGTTAAAACCTTCGTTTGACAAAATATCATTCATTTTTAGTTCCTCTCTTTCTTGTTTCTACTTTTGAAGATGAGATTACGTCATCAATGCTTGTGTATTGTTTTTTTGTGAACAGATTTGAAAACTCGTCTGTAGCATCTAATACAATAGCTATTTGCACCAAGCTCTTGAGTGATATC
>JAAYEW010000068.1 GCA_012728555.1 Erysipelothrix sp. | reverse complement strand
GGCGTTGTGCTTTCTTTAATTTAGCTTTTTGTTGAATCGTACTTCTAATTTCATCATAAGACGTTACTGGTTTGTCTTCCAATTAAATTGCTCCACTTCTAATATTAGTTCAAAATTATATTTATCATAAACTTCTTCTTGAACATGTCTTATTAATTTATACATATCATCAAAAGAAGCATGTTGTTTATTAATCAAAAAGTTGGTATGTTTTTCTGATACTTGTGCGCCTCCAATTGAATATCCTCTTAAACCAAGAGAATCAATTACTTTCCAAGACGGATGATCTGGATGATTTCTAAAAGTTGATCCACAAGAATACGCTTGGAGTGGCTGTGTATCTAGTCGTTGTTGCTGCCTTTTTTTTAACACAGTTCGTATTTCGTTTATATCTGCGTATTTGAAATTAAATAGTACCCCAACAATTATCCAGTCTCTGTGTTGTTGAAAAATACTTTTTCGATAGGTAAACTGACAGTCGTCTACACTCATCCACACACAGTATCCATCCTTAAGAACAAAAACTTTTTCAATGGATTCACGCATACTGCTTAAATATGCACCTGCATTCATAAAGGTTGCTCCACCAACCGTTGCAGGGATTCCTGCAGCCCATTCCAACCCAGTTAATCCCTCTTGTGAAATTTGGTGACAAAGAGCAATTAAAGAAGCGCCTGCTTCCGCAAAAACCTTCTCTCCTAATAGATAAGTTCTCTGTAGTGTGCGTGATAATTTAATAATAATTCCTGGATAACGATCATCCGAAGCTAAAATATTGCTACCGTTACCAAAAACTCTACAAGGGATGTCGTTTTGATTACAATATTCAATCGAATAAATTAAACCAAAGATGCTATCGGGATAAAGAACTCCATCGACCGGTCCACCTATTCGCAAGGTCGTTAAGGTGCTTAATAAAACATTTTCTCTTAGATCACCAAATTGCTTTAATTTCTCTATGTGTTTACTATCCATGTATACTCTCATCAATCCATTTTATAATGTTGTGTCGACTCTCTTTAAAAGCTACTTTTTGTGTGTTGAAACGAAGTGTTTCCAATAATTTTTGATTCGACATGGTCGATTGAATTAAATTAAACAAATTTTCACTGGTAACATCTTTGTCTTCAATCATTAAGGCTGCATTGAATGCAACACATTCAGCTGCATTGTAGAACTGATGGTTGTTTGTAACATATGGAGAAGGAATCAAAATACTTGGAACTCCACTTGCCATTATTTCAGCAACACTGGTCGCTCCCGATCGAGAAATCACTAAATCAGCATGTTGCAGTATAGAAACTTGATCTACAAATTTGTAGAAATTGACATGCTGAAGATGACTAACTTCTTTTTCATACTCACTGATATCTCTAACACCAGTAGAAATGACAAATTGATAGTTACTCATGTTGTTCGCTAGTACCATTTCAATAAATGTTTTATAAAATGGTTTGTAGCCTAAAGAACCCATAACAATATAAATAAGAGGTTTCTGTTTATTCAGATTAAGATCAAACAATATATCATCATTCTTTTGTGCATCAACAACTTCACTTGCTCGAGGATTGCCAAGTAACACCGTGTTTTTGTTTTTAAAATAACCTTTTGCTTTTTCATAACAAACAACAATGCCTTTTGCTTTCTTTTCAACATACAAATTAGCTTTTCCAGGGATAGCGTTTTGTTCATGCAAAAAATAAGGAATGTTTAATCGTTGAGCAGCAATACAAACGGGAAAAGTTACATATCCTCCAAAACCGATAACAATATCTATTTTGTGTTTCTTTAGGTGATTTCTCGAATCTTTTATTGCTTTGATTTGTGACAACAGCGCTTTGACTTTTTGTACAAAGCCTTTTCTTAATCCATCGTTTTTAATTGAAAGAAATACATAAGGAGTTTTATCTCTAACGAGCTTTGCTTCCATCCGACTTTCGTTGCCTATGTAGTATATGTTATGTCCCAATTCATAATATTTTGATGCTAGAGCTAGTGCAGGATAAATGTGTCCTCCTGTTCCGCCAGCGACGATGCATATATTCATGTTTTTCACTTCCTAACGCCATTATATCATAGACTATTTCAATTATTAATAAGCATTTCAATGTGTTATAATAATTGAAAGAGGATTTTTATATGAAATATAAATGTTTTATGCTAGACCATGACGATACCTTAGTTGCATCTTCAAGATCCATTCACTATCCAGCATACTGTGATATGATAGCTCATTTTCGCCCTCAAGTACAACCTGTTTCTATTGAAGAATTTATGAACAAGTGCTTTAATCCTGGAATTGAGCGTTTTTATCGTGAAACCTATGGTTTCAATGATGAAGAACTTAAGGAAGAATACCTAATGTGGAGAGAATATGTATTAAAAAATAACGCTCCTATTTTCGATGGCTTAAAAGAAGTCTTGACAGATTATAAAAAACAGGGAGGAATTGTTGTTTCACACACACATAATCATCATGATATTGTTGTTCGTGACTTTATTAATTTAGTTGGTTTCGAACCCGATGAAATATTTAGTGTTGATAGTGATCCAGAATATGTGAAGCCTCATACAAAATCGATTGATTATTTAAAAAATAAGTATAAACTCGAGTCCAAAGACATGGTGATGATGGATGATTTGTCATATGGATATGAAATGGCTAAAAAAGCTAGTATTGATTTTATTGCTCCTGGGTTTGGAATTTATTCTTATGATATTAAAGAATTTTTCCTGTCAAGAGCCACTTATTATATTGAAGACCCCAAACAACTGTATACCATTCTTGGGATAAAAAACACTATTCGTTAAACTCGAATAGTGTTTCGTTATAATTTATCTTTAAATGTTGATATGCTTTTTGTGTAGCAACTCTTCCTCTTGACGTTCTGTTTATAAATCCTATTTGCAATAAATACGGTTCATAAACATCTTCTAAAGTCATAGTTTCCTCGGATATGGAAGATGCAAGTGCATCTAAACCAACAGGTCAGCCTCGAAACCGCTCAATAATTCCTCTTAAATATCGAATATCTACTTCATCAAGACCTAGCTCATCAACTTTTAGTTGTTGCAATGCATAGTTTGTTATTTCGAAATCAATCCGATTATCATTGAGCACTTGTCCGAAATCACGAACCCTTCTCAATAGACGGTTTGCAATTCGTGGTGTCCCTCGACTGCGTTTGGAAATCTCAACAAGAGCTGGCTGAGCAATATGGGTATTCAGTACTCGGGCACTTCTTGTAAGTATTTGTTCTAATTGAGCTTGTGTGTAATATTCTAATTTCGATATATATCCGAAACGATCACGAAGAGGTGATGATAAATCACCTGCTCTTGTGGTTGCTCCTACTAAAGTAAATGGGGGTAAGTCTATAGTTATTGACCGGGTTGTACTGTCTTTTCCTACGACTAAATCTAATGTGAAATCTTCCATTGCTGAGTAGAGAACTTCTTCTACAATCTTTGGAATACGATGTATTTCATCAATAAATAAGATATCACCTGGCTCAAGGACACTTAATATTGCAGCAAGATCCCCTGTTCGTTCTAAAGATGGCCCTGTGATAACTTTAATTCGTGTTC
>JAAYEW010000067.1 GCA_012728555.1 Erysipelothrix sp. | reverse complement strand
TAAGCCTAGTTTATCTGCTATTGCCCTGACTTCAGTCTTGGAAATATCTTGAAGAGGAAAGATGGTTTGTTGAAGGGATTCAAGGGAAACTTGGGCAAGAAAATAAGATTGGTCTTTGTTTAAATCGTTTGCTTTAGCAAGTCTTTTGACCCCATCTACTTCAACAAGTTTTGCGTAATGCCCTGTTGCCAGCACATCAAAACCCAAAGATCTAGCATGGTTTAAAAAAGCATCAAACTTAATATATCGATTACAAAGAATGTCTGGATTCGGTGTATTTCCTTTTTTAGTTTCATCTAAAAATACTGAAAACACATTGTCCCAATATTCTTCAACAAAATCAATACGCACAAGAGGTAATCCTAATTTAGCAGCTACATCAACAGCATCATTATAATCCAGTTCTTGAGAACATGCTTCTAAATCTAAAGTTGGATTTCCTAAATAATCGTTATTTGCTAAAGAATCCCAATTACGCATAAAACCACAAGTGACATCATATCCTTGCTCTTTTAATAAATATGCAGCTACAGCAGAATCAACTCCACCAGATAATCCAATAAATACTTTCATATTTAACCTCACTTTATAATAAAAAGGCTGTCATCTCACAGCCTAGTAATAACTTTTTCTCTTCTATCAGCTGGTATAAATGCACCAATTTCTTCTTCATCATACCCTACTAAGAATGTTTTTTCATTTAAAACGATTGGTCGTTTTAAAACACTTGGATTATGCTGAATAAAATCAACAAGCTCTGTAATTGACATCTCTTCAACGTCAATGTTATTTTCTTGAATAATCTTACTTCGTTTAGAAATGATATCATCCGTACCGTTTTCACTTCTCATTAACAAGTGTTTAATCTCACTCTGATTGAGTTGGATTTGGAATATATTTTTCTCAAGAAACTTAAGATTATTTTCTTTGAGCCAGTTTTTAACTTTTCGGCAAGAAGCACAGCCAGGAGATGTGTACACAACAATCATAATTTTCCTCCATTTGCTAGATACATTATAACAAATAGTCCACCAAATATAATAGCATTTTTAGAAAAGAACTTATTAAGTTATTTATTAATATTTAAATAATCTGTTTATCGACTAATTTTTATTGACATTCGATAAATAGTAGATATAATAAATGTAGGAGGTTTTTATGAAAAAAACAATTGTTTCTCACATCTTTAAAGGATTGTTGTTAGTTTTTGGTTTATTGGCAGTTATTCTTATTACTCAGATACCGAGTATAGCAAGTAGGTTTGCAGCGGATAGTCCAACGATTGCTAGTTTACAGTACCCTTTACTGACTTATCTAGAGTTATTGTTGGTTTTATTTGTCATTGGGATTCTAGTTCTTATTAAACTATTAGTTTTATTTGATAGATCACAGGTTTTTTCAAATACTTTTGTAAAAAACTTACAAATTTTAGAAAAGTTGTGTTTGTTTGAGTCTACTTCTATGGTTATTATTTTTTCAATGGTTCATTTCTTTTTTGTACCCCTTGGATTACCGGGTTTTTACATTTTTATAACATTTTTACTGATCGCGATTGTTGGTGTCGCAATTCACTTAATCAAACTTGTTGTAATCGATGCAATTAACTTCAAAGACGAAGTTGATTTTACGGTATAGGTATCAAGATGCCAATTATTGTTAACTTAGATGTAATGCTTGCGAAAAGAAAAATGAGTGTCAGTGAACTAAGCGAACAGATAGGAATTACCATCGCCAATGTTTCGATTTTAAAAACAGGTAAAGCAAAAGCGATTCGTTTTAGTACTTTAGAAGCAATTTGTAATGTTTTAGAGTGTCAACCCGGGGATATTCTTGAGTTTGTTCCTAACGAATCTAATTGAATGATATTTAGGTTTATGGTATTATTTGTTCATCGTTAATAGAAATAAGTAATTTATTCTTTTGAACTAAAGAGACATGATGGTCGGTGAAAATCATGCAAAGATAAATGAAAGTGGGCTCTATTGTTAGGCGAAGCGTAACACTGCGTTAAAGTGAAGAGTAAAATAAAGGTGGCACCACGCTTTTGAGCGTCCTTGGGGTTCACCTTTTTGTGTTTAATTACGAGGAAAAGATGAAGAAAAGAATGTTATCAGGAATTAAACCAAGTGGGCAATTACATATTGGTAATTATATTGGTGCACTGAATAACTTTGTTAAGTATCAAGAAGATTATGAAATGATCGTTTTTATTGCGAACTTGCATTGTATTACAATCTACCAAGACCCTAAGGAGTTACAAAAGAATTTGACCGATGCAATCGCTCTTTATTTAGCAGTAGGACTAGATCCTAATAAATCAACAATTTTTTTACAAAGTGATGTCATGGAACACGCTCAATTAGGGTTTATCCTTCAGTGTAATAGCTATTTGGGTGAACTGAATCGTATGACTCAATACAAAGATAAAGTTGCTAAAGGCGAACAAAATTTAACAGTTGGATTATACACTTATCCAGATTTAATGGCAGCTGATATTTTGATTTATGGAGCTAACTATGTTCCTGTTGGGGTTGATCAAAAGCAACATGTCGAATTGGCTCGTGATATTGCCATTCGCATGAACAATAAATATGAAAAAGAGTTGTTTGTTATTCCTGCTCCTTTAATTGAAAAAGTTGGTTCTAAAATCTATTCCCTCCAAGATCCTACTTCAAAAATGAGTAAATCGGATAAAGGTGAAAAGGGATTAATCTACTTATTAGATGATCCTAAGAAGGCTCGTAAAAAGATCATGGGTGCTGTTACAGATTCTATTAACAAAGTGCAATATGATCCACAAAATCAACCAGGTATCTCAAACTTATTGGTTATTGCTGCCAGTTTATCTGATCGGTCAATTGATGAAGTTTTAGAAGATGTTCAAGAGATGCAATATGGTCAATTCAAAGGATATGTTGCGGATATTGTTGTTAAGAAACTAGAGACTATTCAGCAACGTTACCATGAAATAATTGAATCAGGTATTATTACAAAGGTACTAACTGAAGGAGCTCAAAAAGCATCTAAAATGGCTAATCAGCGATTAAAACGTGTTCAACACGCAATTGGACTAGAAATCGAGAAAACAAATGATTGAATTACGAAATTTAACAAAGGTATACGGTAAAGATAAAGTTGCTGTGGACGATATTACAATCACTTTTCCTTCTGGTAGTATTATAGGTTTTATTGGTCCTAATGGTGCTGGAAAAACAACAACTTTAAAAATGATCTGTGGCATTTTACAGCCAACGAAAGGAACAATTACCTTAAACAACATTGATATACAAAATAATCCGATTGAGGCAAAAAAACAATTTGGATTTGTCTTTGACAATCCCGATACGTTTCTTTCACTTAAAGGAATTGAATATATCGATTTTATTGCTCAAATTTACAAAGTGAATCCACAAGAGAAAAACGAACGTTTAGTAAAGTTATCCAGTGATTTTGAAATGGAAGATGTCCTGAATGATCGAATAGCTACCTATTCCCATGGGATGCGTCAAAAAATAATGATAATTGCTGTTTTAATTCATAACCCAAGTATCTGGTTACTTGATGAACCACTGACAGGTCTTGATCCACAAGCAGCTTTCAAACTTAAAGAATTGATGAAAGAACATGCTGCCCAAGGCAATACCGTTTTGTTCTCAACGCACGTCTTAGAAGTTGCTGAAAAGCTTTGTGATTCCATTGCGATTATTGATAAAGGTGTCATAAAATATGAAGGTACACTTAATCAATTAAAAAATAGCTATCCAGAAAAATCACTCGAAGATATATTTTTGAAGGTTACAAGCAATGCGTAATCTCCCTATTGTCACAAAGGTCATGTTTAAAACAATATTCGATAATGTCTTGTCAACTACAGGAACATCTAGGAAAAGCAGCTATTTTGGTCTTGCCTTTTTACTGTTGTCGTTATTTCCATTAACTTTTTTGTTTCATACATGGTTCTTTTCGTGGTTTGAAATTGCAGTAACGATTAATCAAGAAGGTTATCTTTTTGGATCATTCGCACTACTTGTCTCAGTCATAATCTTTATTTTCTCGCTACTTCAAGTTCCAAGTGTCTATTACTTCTCAAAAGATACAGAATTTTATTTAAGTCTACCACTTAAGCCAAGTGAAATCTTGGGTGGGCGTTTTCTCACATCGGTAATCTATGAGTATCTTCTTATCATTATTGTATATTTACCACTACTTTTTTCTTACCTTGCATTTGATTTCTCAATAGTCAAACTGTTATTTGGAGTCATTGTTGGATTAGTTCTTCCGTTTATACCAGTATTGTTAGCGAGTCTGATTATCATATTTTTAATGAATTTTGTACCGCTGTTTAAAAATAAGAATGCTCTTAATTTGATTATTGGAATGTTTACAATTGTGTTTGCGATTGGTATTCAATTTTCAATTGGTTCACAGGCTTCAGTTGAAAACTATCAAAAACTACAAGACATGTTAATTTATGGTAATGACTCATTGCTTAACAACTTTTTTAAAATTTATCCTTTTGTTATATGGGCAGCTAATGCTATTACCAAGAGTTCAATATTAGATTTGCTACTTTACCTTGGTTTTACCCTATTATTAATTATGCTCTATTTCATCTTTACTCAAAGGTTTTATCTCAATGGAGTGACTAATATTAGTGAGGGGTCTCGATCGAGAAAGCGTTTTGACAAAGAGAATGTGCAAACATATCGACAAGAATCAACGACTCTTTTATTCTTTAAACGAGAATTGAAATTGTTATTTAGAACCCCTACTTACTTACTGAATTTGGTATTGGGTACTTTAATTGGCCCAATTCTCGTCTTGGTTTATACTTTCATAGCTGGTGGTGAAAGTGCTTTGAATGTAGAACAATTCAATGAGTTTTCAGCAATCATAAATAATTTCTTAGCTTCACCTATTAATGTTGTTGCTACAGTTGTGGTTGGTGGATTTGTATTTGGACTGGTTCTATCGATGTTAAATATGATATCCATTACTGCTATATCAAGAGAAGGTCAAGGCCTTTATAATTTAAAGAGCTTACCTATTCGTTTTTGGGAGGTGCTACTAGGCAAAATACTGGTTGGTGTGAGTCTTAGTATGTTTGGGGCTTTGCTTCTGGTAATTCCTATCATATTATACGTGAATATTAACCCACTGATTTTAATTGGGGTTATTGTCTATAGCTTTCTTGTGGTATTTGGATACAATGCGCTTGGAATCTACATTGATGTAAAGAAACCTAAACTCAATTGGACAAACGAAATTCAAGCCGCAAAACAAAATTTAAATGCTGGAATGATGGTATTAGTCTGTGCAATGGGTCTTGGTCTATATGGTGCCTTAGTTTTTGCTGCCATTAGTGTTGATTTAATTATCATACCAATTTTAATTTCAATTGTTGTTACTGGATTAATGATATTCTTACCTGTTAAAACACTGATTGTAAAGGCCGATTTGTTCTTTTCAAAAATAAACCAGGGATAACAAAATGGTTCTAAGTAAAAAAACTTACTTAGAACCATTTTATTAATAATTTAGTGTTTTAACTTTTTCCCAAGGTAGTTTAATCCGTCCAAAGTGTCCAAAAGTTGCAGTCTTGCGATAAATGGGACGTTTTAGATCTAATTCATTGATAATGTTTGCTACTGAAAAATTAAAGTTCTTGAGAATGATTTCATAGATTTCTTCATCACTTTTTGTTCCTGTATTAAAAGTATCAATATGAATCGATGTTGGTTTACTTAATCCTATAGCATAGCTCAATTGCAGTTCAAAGCGAGTTGCAAGTCCTGCTGCTACTACACTTTTTGCTACATACCTGGCATAATACGCTGCTGAACGATCAACCTTTGATGGATCTTTACTTGAAAAACACCCCCCACCAATTCGTCCCATACCACCATAAGTATCGACTATGATTTTTCTTCCTGTTGTACCTGAATCTCCAAATGGACCACCTACAGTAAAGCTCCCGCTCGGATTAATCACAAATTCAGTATCTTCTGTGATGAACTCTGAATCAATTGTTGGTAGAATTAAATCATTGATTAATACATCTCGAATTGTTTCTTGACTAATTGATGCGTCATGTTGAGTACTAATCAGTACTGTATTAACATACTTCGGGACATCGTTTTCGTAAACAACACTAACTTGTGTTTTTCCGTCTGGTTTAATCCAGTCGTGTTCAAGTCTTAATTTTCTTAGACCATAAGCGAGTTTATGGGCTAGTGTAATGGGTAAAGGCATTAATTCAGGAGTTTCTGTACAAGCATACCCAAACATAATTCCTTGGTCTCCTGCTCCTAATTCTTCTTGATTTACTGCTGAATTGATTTCACTCGATTGTTGTGATACTTTGATTAAAACCTCAAAATCTCTTCCATACCCTATCGCTTCTAACGTCTTTAAACAAACTTCTTTGTAATCTATTATAGCATTGGTATTTGCTTCTCCGTAAATAAACACAAAGTTATCCTTGATAGTGGCTTCAACGGCCATATGTGCTTCTGTATCTTGTCTTAAGGCTTCATCTAATATTGAATCCGCAATTTGATCACAGATTTTATCAGGATGACCATCGGTAACACTTTCACTTGTAAATACTTTTAACATATTGTCTCCTTTTCTATAAAAAAACAGCAATCGATAAGAATGCTGTGAAATGAACAGATTGACTTATCGTTGTTAGCTGTACCACCCGTCTTACGGGTTGGTATGAGGTCAATGAGCTAACTCTCTACCTCAACTCTTGATAATTTGATTGCTTGTTTATTATAGCTTGAACTGAACAAATGTCAATAAAAACTATTCAATCTTTTGCCGTTTGAAATTTCCATAGACTTGTTCACTTTTTGTAACATTGATAAATGCCTTTTCATCGACACTTCTGACTAAAGAAATAACTTGATTGACTTCAAAGGTATTGACTACCATAAAAAGTAATACTTTTGGTGACTTAGTGTATGCACCTTCTCCCCATAGTTTGGTAATTCCTCGATGAAAACTTTTAAATAACACTTCAGTGACATCATCACTTTGGTCTGTAATAATGTACAATCCTGATAGCTTTTGACGAATATCCATGTTGTTTATTAAGAGAGTTGCTACTAATTGGTAAACCATAGAATACAATGCAATTTCCCAACCGTAAAGAATCCCTGAAATTAAAAGCACCGTCCAGTTCAGGTACATGATGTAGTCCCAGATTGGTAAAACAGGGTTTTTCTTTTGTAAATAAATTGCAATAAAATCAGTTCCTCCGCCTGAGGCTCCGGCCTTTAAAGCAAGTATTGATCCTAAACCACCAAGAATTCCACCAAACAGAACTTGTAAAATCATATCATCCACGATTTGATAATTTGGAATTAGAATACCTAAAATTGAGACAAGACTGTATTGTATTACTGTTAAAACTGCGAATTTTCGTCCCAGATATTTAAACACTAAAACTGTTAAGAGAATTTGAAAAGCAAAGTACATAATCATAAAGTTAAGTTCAAGACCAACGATGTCTTTTATAATATTAGCGAGTAGTTTTGAGATACCAATAAAACCAGCCGGATATAAGTTTGCTGGGTTAATAAATATATGGAGGCCTAAAGAATAGACCAATGATGATAAGATAACTAATAAAACTTCAGTAAATTTGATTTTGGGAATTTTTCTCATTTCTTACTCCATCCATCTTGCTAATCTATTGTACCAAAACCCAAAAATAAAAAAAGAGATTATTCGCTAATCTCTTAACAATCGTTACAAGATCCATCGACACAGTCTTCGCAATCGACAACTGGTCCATCGTCATCATCATTTTTTCTAAACAGTTGCTCGTAACTTAACGTATCCACAGCCGTTGCATCAAGCATAATGTCTGCTCCATATTGAAGTTCATTTACCATAACAATACTTCTAGAAGGATATGGCTGAGAAAAGTAAGTTGCGTAAATTTGGTTAACTTCATCTAAGTATTCTTTGTTTGTTAAATAAAGTGTTGTTTTAACAATATGTCTTAACTCCAAATTCATCTCAGCTAGTAAAGCAACTAAATTGTGAAGTACTTGAAGTGTTTGATCAGTAATTGATGACTTCACCAATTGGTTGGTGGCATCAAGAGGCACTTGGCCTGAAATAAATATAAAATCTCCAACTTTTAATGCTGGACTGCAAGGACCAGGATTTTGTGGAGCATCAGGTGATGTGATAGTTTTAGGAATCATTTATACTCTCCTTCTGTATGTGGTTATTATAGCTTAGTTGATAACAATTGAGAAACAAAATGATTATGAATCAGTTTCCATTATTTTCTTTTAGCCAATTTTCTCCTTTTTGTACCTCAACCAGTGACAAGTTTGGATACTGTTGTTGGCGCAGCACTTCATAAGCGCAGATTGCAACACAATTGGATAAATTAAGTGATCGAGCTTCAGAGTTCATTGGTAATCGCATGCAGTGATCACTATTTTTGCTTAACAAATCAAGTGGTAATCCAGTACTTTCTTTACCAAAGATCAAATAAATATTGTTTGTTTTTGTTGTGTATTTGAATGAAGAATGTGGTTTTTTAGCATATCGTGTCACATAAAAACACTCACCATCCACTTGTTGTAGAAAAGATTCTAAATCATCATGAAAGATAATTGTTGTTTGATCGATGTAATCCATTCCACTTCGTTTTAGTCGTTTGTCATCCCAAATGAAACCTATGGGTTCAATAATATGCAAAATTGAATTGGTTGCCATCGTTGTTCTCAGAATGTTGCCTACATTTTGAGGAATTTCAGGTTCAAACAAGACAAGATTCAGCTGAGGCATTTTTTTTGGTTTAACTAAATACCAAAGAATCAAATAGATGAGGACTAACACTATAACAATAGTACCAATAATGTTTATAACTAATTGATTAAAAAACTCTTGAGGAACCATTAGAATTAAATTATCGGTTGCTGGATTGAGAATCCATAGTTCATTGGTGAATAACATTTGATGAAAGAGGATCCAAAACCCTCTAAAATCTACAAGTACATAGGAAATAATTCCGAATAAAAGGAAGCCAAATCCAATTAATGCTTGTTGATACCCCTTAAACATCGTATATAACCATTCACTTTTCATTGAAGAAAGATAGAAAACGGTGAGAGCTATAAAGCTAAAGATGCTGACAAATCTGATTGTCATCACTGTTTGATACAGATTCTTGACATCCACCATGTGGTCTATTTCTAGCTGATTGAACATTGGTTTTTCTTGTCCACTTTGTACTACATCAATGGACAAGTCTTTTCGGTTATCTTGTAAGTAATCTAATAGAACTTCTGTAGAGTCGAATAGTTCTTCTTTTGAAATACCAATTGTTTCATGAGTATTTAATTGTTGATACATAGCTTGATAGAATTTTCGATTAAAGCTATGGTAATTAATTGAACTTAAGATTATGATTAATATAATTAATACACCATATATAAACTTAACAGCTTTAGAGTTGAGTATATTTAACATAATCCATTACCTCTTTCAACGCTTTTGATCGATGGGATATTTCTGATTTGAGTTTTGCATTTTCAGCAAAACTTTCTTCATGTTCTTTTGGTATAAATATGGGATCGTAACCAAAACCTTCATTTCCTTTTATCGTTTTACTAACAGATCCATATACGTATTGAATAGTAGTATATGAATACTCTTGATAAAGATAAACCATAGCACAAACAAAATATGCACTTCTATTTTCAATGTTTTTCATTTCCATTAATATTTTGTTATTTTTTTCAATGTATGAGGTCTTTTCACCCATAAAGCGCGCAGAATAGATACCAGGAGCGTCTTTGAAATAATGGATACAAAACCCTGAATCATCTGCCAATATAGCATCCATAGGAAACTCTTTTTGAATTGCTGTGGCTTTGATCATGGCGTTTTCTATAAATGATGTTCCAGTTTCTTCTATCTCTTGATTGAAACCAACATCCATTAAGCCTACGACATCTAAATTGCTATCAACTAGCATTTCTTTTATTTCACTAATTTTGTGTGAATTATTACTCGCAACAATTAATCTCATCTTATCACCTCAAATACTGATTAATTTTAACAAATTATGCGTAACTATGCTATTATTTTAGGTGGAGAATTCTATGATGAAACAATATCAACACTACTTTAAAAAAAATATTAAAAAAATTGAATTAACTACTCTTGGACTTACAAACAAGATTTTTCATGTTTACTTAGAAGATAACTCGGAATATCATCTTCGCATTCCTTATGATCATAACGATGAATTTTTTAATTATGAACTTGAACAACAAATTATCAGTGAAATCGATAAACTAAAGATCACGCTTCCGACTGTTTATTTTAATACTGAAAAAGGCATTAAAATTTCTCCTTATTTTAAGAATTTAATAGTTCTTAACGAGACTAATCTAGACTTAGTCATTGAGAATGTGGCAAAAAGAATAAAAACGTTTCATAGTGCTCCTCTGTGTCATCATGAGTTTAATATTAAAAAAAAGTATGAGACTTTTAAGCAACTTACTCTCGTTTCTCTTTATGATTTATCAACGTATGAGTTCGTTATGGATAATCTAAAGTGTTATTCAGATAGAGTGCTTTGTCATAATGATTTGGTGAATGGCAATGTTGTTTTTTTAAACAATGAATGCTTCTTAATTGATTTTGAGTATGCTAGTGACAATCACCCCTATTTTGATTTAATGTCCTTTATAACTGAAAATAATATCGACGATCCTAATCTTAGAGAGAGATTCTTCACAGCTTATTTTGGTACAAAATTAACGGAGGAGATTAAACAGGGACTTCTATATTTTGAGTCCGTTCATCATCTGTTATGGTGTCAGTGGGCAATGATGCAATACTCAATCTTAAAAGAAGACATATATTATGACATTGCGACTGATAAATACAATCGACTTGTAAACATAGTAAAGCCGAAGGTTTGATCCTTCGGCTTTTTTTGTGATTAGTTATCTTCTCTTTTTTTTCTTAAGATTAGGTATGCCCCAAGTAGTATTGTGATTGCTCCTATACTTGTAAAGATTAATGTCGAATCGCCTGTATCAGGTAATTCAGTTGTTTTGTCAGGTGTTGATGTGATTAGGTAAATTGAGAAATCAATTGCAGTAAACTCAACATTGTCTTTTAAAACAACGTGATTGATTACTTCTAATTCTTTGTTGTCTTTTTCATGATAGACAATTAATCCATCTTTTGTTAATGGAGCAATTGGTATACTGACGACAACTGGTTTCAACGGTTGTACTTTTTGTCCATTGATTTCAAAGTAAATATCAAACGCTTTAACTACTCTTCCTTCAAGGATATACGACACTGGTTTTACAACCAATGTTGGTTTTGTTTCAAACGTACCCGAACTTATTGTTACTTTTACTTTTGTAGCTTCGTCATAAAGAACATAACTATCAGTTACAACTGGTTTATCTTCTGGAGTTGCGACAACTTCTGTTCTGTTTCTGACACGGATACGATGAATAGTATCTCCTTGATCATTGACACTGATACTTGAAAGTCCGATTGCTGAGATATTGTTACCTTTTTGGATGTTATTCATCAAGTAACTAGGCATGATATATCCGTCAATGAATACAATCATTTCTCCTACATCATCCGCTACAAGAATGGTTTCAACAACTCCATCTTTTCGGATGACATCTTTTATTACACCTTCTAATTTAACCAGTAGTCCAAGGTTTTCTTTAACTTTAACAGTATTCAGAAGCGTTGGTTCAATATTATTTATTGAAGCATCTATTACTTCGATATCTAGAATGTTTAATTGATGTTCATTATTGTATGAACTCGTTGTTCCAGATATTCTTACTTTTTGTCCTGCTTGATAGTTACCAGAAATTGGGAATATATTAATTCCGCCTGTAGAATCTTGTACATATGCTGAATCAAAGAATGCTGTTTCTGTATCATAACCGCTTGCGTTCGATGTGAGTGTTCCCTCAATTGTAAAGAATTTTCCTTCAGGAGCTGCTTGCACATCGGCAATTGGTGAAATGATTGCTTCTGGTTTTGCTGCATTTAAGATGTTTTGTACTAAGCGATAGTTTGCGGTTCTAATATCTCTATCTTGTAACATCTCTGTCTTAACTTCGAATGTCGAGAAGAAAGTTACACCAGAGGTCACTAAGAATCCACCACCGGATAATCTTTCACTTGTTACTACTGCAACTTCATTCATAGGTACTACAACTTTATCTGTTTCATAATTTGGAACATAGGCACTTCCTGTGAAATTAGTGAGGTATGAAGCACCCCAAGTCGTTGGATAACCTACGATAATTTCATTAGCACCATTGCTAAGAACTGGAGCTGCATTGTAAGAAGAGAAAACTCCTGTAGTATCACTGAATATTCCTTTCGAAATTTCGTCAACTTCATTAAAGTTTATTTCTTCTATGAAGTTTAGTCGATATGCTTCATTTTCTTTTCGAACATTATCTACTACGATTCCATCGGCAATTCGAGCTTTTGCACCAATTGCTTCAAGTAAACGATTACTGACTTCGGAAGCTTTTTGAATGCCTTCCGCATTTCCTCTATCTGATTTTGAGGTGATGACAATATTACCACCATTTTTAGCATATTGTTTAAGCGCTTCAACTTCTGCATCAGTGTAGTCCTTACCACCTTTACCAAATCCTAGATATGGAACAGTAAGAATGATGACATTGTATTCTTGTAATTTTTCTAGAGTAAATGCTTCATTGATGTGTTCAACAACTGCCCCAGATTGTGCTGCAACAGCGATGAAGTTAGCATCTGATCCCTTGTAGTCACCAGACACATAGAAATTATCATGAAATGCATCAATACCAACTGTCATTAACTGGGATTGGTCGTATACATTGATACGGATTGAACCCGTAAATCTCATTGGTACTCCATTGAGCGAGCCTTGAACAGTAACTAACAGATACTCTTCACCAACTGAATTTACTTTAATTGGATGAGTTATGTCTAGCTTACTGTTTGCTGTAATAGTAGGTAGTTTTTCTGTAACAGTAGCAACTACTTTCTCTTTTACAGAGTATTCAACTTTTTCTACAACAAAATCATCAGATTCATAGTTGTAAATTGAGGTTGTTACATTGAACGGTTCTTCAATTATTTCCATTGCTGAATCTTTCTTGACTCCATCGATTCCTACCATAGTGACTGTTCCAGTCCAAACTGGAGCAGTTACAATAATTTGTCCATCCGCTTGAGTAATGCGTAGGTAGTAGTAGGCTGAATTGTTAGGAAT
>JAAYEW010000066.1 GCA_012728555.1 Erysipelothrix sp. | reverse complement strand
TGAAGATTTTTATAAAACAGCGGAAACATTCCAAGAACTCATGAAAGAATACGAGTTAAATATCTTCGATCAAGTAGTTGCAATTGTTGTTCAACCAGGAGTAGAAGAACGTGATGCCGAAAGCGTTCGTTATAATCGTGAAAATGCTGCAGAATTAACAGCATCTTTATTAAAATATGATCCAATGGTTTTTGAAGGACATTCCAGTGATTATCAGTCAAAGAAACATCTTCGTCAAATGGTTGAAGATGGAATTGCTATATTAAAGGTTGGTCCTGCGTTAACATTCGCTTATCGTGAAGCACTGTTTGCTTTAAGTGCAATCGAAAATCAGCTGATAGAACAAAAAGAAGATCGTGGTAATTTTATTGAAGTATTAAGAGATGAAATGGTATCCGATCCGAGTCGTTGGAATAAATATTACTTTGGGACAGAACAAGAACTAGAAATTAAACGACTTTATAGTTTTTCTGATAGAGCGAGATACTATTTACCAAGAGAAAATGTATCCAATGCAATTGAAAAGTTAATGTCAAATCTCAAAGGAGAGTTGCCATTGAACTTGATCAGCCAGTTTGCTCCTATTCAGTATCGTAAGATTGTTGAAAACGAAATTGAAAATAGTGCACAATCAATTATTGAAGACTGGATTGGTGTAACGATCGACGATTATTTACACGCAACTATTCGCTAGTAGAAAACCTCGAGAAATCGAGGTTTTCTTTTGTATTTCCCGGGAAATAGAGAGTAGGTCATTCTCACATAAACTTTCTTAAAGAACACAAATGTGTTACCATAGTCGATATGAAGTTAGGAGAGTGATGATTTGGGATTAATCGAAAAATTAAAAGAAACTGTCTTTTCCGTTTTTCCAATCTATATTATTGTATTCATTATGCACTTTACAATCAGCCCTTTGGAAACAAGCTTGCTAATGATCTTTACAATATCAACAGTGCTGGTTGTAATAGGGTTATCAATGTTTAATCTTGGGGTTGACCAAAGTATCGAACAAATGGGAAATATTGTTGGTACGAACATTCTCAAGCAGAATAGTCTCCCTTTTGTAGTTATTGTCAGTTTTTTGGTTGGATTTATGGTAACCTTTGCTGAACCCGATTTACAAGTTTTAGGAAGCCAGTTACATCAGATAACCGGCGGACAAATTCCTTCATTCTTGTTAATTGGTGTTGTATCAGTGGGTACAGGAATCTTTGTGGTTATTGCGATGTTAAGGATTCTGTTTAATATCAAGCTTAACAAAATATTTATTATATCGTATGCAATTATATTTATACTAGGAGCTCTTGTAACAGTAGTTCAGCCAAATTTACTAGCGGTTTCATTTGATTCTGGAGGAGTGACGACTGGACCACTAACAGTACCTTTTATTATGTCGATAGGTATCGGAGTCGCTTCAAAAAGAGCTTCTAAAACGAATCAAGAAGATAGTTTTGGAGCAGTCGGTTTAGCGAGTGCAGGACCAATCATGGCTGTTTTAGTTCTAGCAATCTTTACATTTAACATGAATATAGATGCCAGTACATTCAATGAACTAGCTCCAGTCGCAACTGAAATTAGCAGTATTATTAATGTATTAATAACAGAATTTAAGAATGTGTTCATTGCGCTGGCTCCACTCGTAATTATCTTTGGAATTTTAAATATTTTTTACTTTAAAATAAAAAATGACAATCTTTTAGATATTGGAAGAGGTCTTTTATTAAACTACATTGGCGTTTCTTTATTCTTAACGGGTGTTAATGCAGGGTTTTCACCAGTAGCACAAACACTGGGGGCAAACATTATTTCTTCGAGCATGGGTTGGATGATTATATTTATAGGATTTTTACTAGGTTTAGTCATTGTGTTTGCGGAACCAGCAATTTGGGTTCTTAATCGCAATGTTGAAGAAATCTCTGGTGGATCCATTAGTAAGACACTAATGATGGGGAGTTTGAGCATCAGCGTTGGTTTAGCGGTTGCTTTAGCAATGGCAAGAATCTATTACCAATTTTCTTTGTGGTGGTATTTAATACCAGGTTATTTGTTAACATTTTACTTAATGAAAAAGAGTCCACCTTTATTTACGGCTATTGCCTTTGATTCTGGTGGGGTGTCAACCGGACCAATGACGGCAACGTTCATCTTGTCAATGGGGATTGGTGCAGCCGTTGCTAATCAAGGGAATGTATTAACCGATGCGTTTGGATTAGTAGCAGTTGTAGCAATGATGCCGCTAATTATTATTCAATTACTTGGGGCTGTCTATAGC
>JAAYEW010000065.1 GCA_012728555.1 Erysipelothrix sp. | reverse complement strand
GTATCGATCCTTTAAAGTAAGAAAAGTAATGGATGAATATAACGTAGTACAATCCTTCTCAAAAAAATCATATCCTTGGGATAATGCAGTTATAGAATCATTTTTCAAATATTTAAAACATGAAGAAACAAACAGACGTTCTTTTTTAGAAACCGAAGATTGCCAGAAATGTCTATTCACTTATATCAATGGTTTCTATAACCCCTTTAGACCTCATTCGTATAACGATTGGCTATCTCCTGATGAAAAAGAACTTGAATTTAATCAATTAGTTTCCTAATTACTGTCCAGTTTATTGACATCGGTCCAAACTATAATATATCTAAAAATTTAGGCTTAATTAAATACACTATTGATCACATTAGTTTGGTTCTTTTTATTACCCGACTTAAATAATGTGGATACAGAAAGCTTTGATACTACAAAATGGCTTGATGCTGATATATTTATAATAAACAATGTTTTAACCGTTTTGATTATTACTTTAGTTGTTTTCATCATTGCGGATTTTATATCCAGTTTTCTAAACAAAAAAATTGAATATTAAAAAAAGACCACTACAAATAGAGTAATGGTCTTAGTGCTTAATTGCATTTATCAGAGAAATTGGCGAATCCCTAATATCCTTTGTCAGGCTTCCATGGTTCAATATTCCATGGAGTTTTCAATTGTTTTACTTAATCAAAATAAAGAACTTTAGTAAGTAAATGATGTCGAGTTTGACATCGAATCAGATGCTCCCGTAACGCTAAATGATATCGTTCTACTCTCTCCTGAAAATGAAATACCAATTCCACCAATACTTGCTGTTCTATGGCAGTAGGCAGCTGATACATTTGCCTTACCTGTTCTGTCTGTTTGTGATATTCGTGCATTTATACGCACCCAGTCTAATGCCTGTCCATAATAGTGGCTTGCTTCAACACTATAACCAACTCCCGAATTAGGGGCATCAGTAATTCTTTGTGTTTTTCCAGATGTAATCCCCATTGATTTGTACGATGCTTGTGCGTAGGAAGATTCTAATGCAAAGTTACCACCCCAAGATATTGCGAATCCATCTTGCATTCTAAAGAATGGTACCGTTTTCCACGTTGCTGTTGCAGATATATTGAAAGTATCCCAACCCGGATCATTAACTCTACTTACAACAATATAAATTGACATATTTGCACTTCCAATTGCTCCAAAAGGTCTTATCATACCATCATCAACATTATAATTAGTATCAGCAATATCTAAAGCATCTGTTGTCTTTGTAACAGATACAATCTCACCTGCAACTTCAAAATTTGGATCAACCTCTAGCAATTCATTGAGATATGTCTGCTCCTGAGTGCTAAGTCCTTCTTCTGAAGAAGCCAGTACTCTAGTTGAACCTAGACCAAATGATAATGTGATACACAGTACAAAAATAAGCACATTTGAGAATTTCTTCATATAATTCCCTCCTTTATTAGATTATATAACTTCATCCTCAAACATGTAAACCCTTTCATCTGATTTTTAAATTGGTATATTGACTATATTTCTTAATCTATGCTACTATTTATTATTGACTATATTTCTTAATCTATGCTACTATTTATAAAGAGAGGAGTTATGATATGAAACAGTTAACAAAAAAAATAATTTGGATTTCGATTATAATGTTTATAGCAATCTTATTGATAGGCATGCCCTTTATCTTTGTCGAAGGATCAGGAATTTTAAGTGGCTCTTTCACTTATATAGGATTAGTTGTTTTATCATGTGTTCTTTCCGAAATTCATTCAAAAAATTAATCGTAATTATTTAATAATTCTATTGTAATAAATTTCTAAAGTTCAGTTTTATCTTCAAATATAGTGAAATGTTTTAAGTATTTATTTTTTCGTTTTACAAAATCATGTCAAAATCATGTCACAAGCAAATTAAAAGTGCGAAATACCCTTTAAATAGTGGATATTTCGCACTTTTAGTAATTATTCCCACTCAATTGTCCCTGGAGGCTTACTCGTGATATCATAAACCACTCGGTTAATGCCCTTCACTTCATTCACAATCCTAGTACTAATTGACGACAACACCGGAAATGGAACATGCGCAAAATCAGCCGTCATCCCATCAATTGACGTCACAGCCCGAATCGCTAAGGTATAATCATAAGTTCTCTGATCACCCATAACACCAACCGACTGAATCGGAGTCAACACCGTAAAATACTGCCAAATTTCTCTATTTAAACCATGTTTCTTAAACTCTTCATGCAAAATAACATCACTCTCTTGAACAATCTTGATTTTCTCTTTCGTAACATCCCCAATAATTCGAATCGCAAGACCAGGACCAGGAAACGGTTGACGATCCACCAACTCATCTGGTAACCCAAGTGCCCTACCTAACTCTCTAACCTCATCCTTAAACAAAGTGTTCAACGGTTCAATCAACTTAAAACTCATATCATCCGGTAAACCACCCACATTATGATGTGACTTAATCGTTTGAGCCGTTTTCGTTCCTGACTCAATCACATCTGTATACAATGTCCCCTGGGCTAACCACTTCGCATCTTCAATCTTAAGAGCCTCATCATCAAAGACATAAACAAACTCATTCCCAATAATCTTCCGTTTCGCTTCCGGATCACTCACACCTTTTAGCTTATCCAGAAAACGATCAGCAGCATCGACAATCGTTAAGTTTATATGAAAATGATCACCAAACATCTCTTTGACTTGTTTCGCTTCATCTTTACGCATACACCCATGATCCACAAAAATACAATGCAACTGATCACCAATGGCCTCATGCAATAACGCAGCCACAACACTCGAATCAACACCACCCGACAAGCCACAAATAACATGATCTTGTTGAACTGTATCACGAATTTTCTCAATTTCTTGTTCGATGAAAGTAGTCATGTTCCAATTTCTCTCACACCCACAAACATCAATAAAGTTTTGAAGCATCACTTGGCCATTTTCTGTATGGTTCACCTCTAAATGAAACTGCGTCCCAAACAAAGGTCTCTCAAGATGTTGAATCATTGCAAGTGGAGTCAAGTCCGATTTCCCAATAACTTTAAAATTTGTCGGCAGCGTTGTCACAGAATCCCCATGACTCATCCACACTAACTGATTTGTTGAAAGTCCCTTAGTCAAAGGTGACGAATTGACCAAAGTCATCTGGGTTGATCCATACTCTCCAACAGTCCCTTGAGTTACTTGACCCCCCAACAACTTCGACATTAACTGCATGCCATAACAAATTCCTAAAACAGGTTTATTTAGATTAAAGACTTCTTGATCAATTGTAAAATGTTCTTCATCCTCAACACTATTAGGACCACCTGATAAAATAATTCCCTTAATTTCTGGTTTCTTTAACTCACTCAACGAAACATTATGATCCAAAAGTTCACTATAGACCCCAAGATCACGAAGCCTTCTAACAATCAATTGATTGTATTGTGAACCAAAATCCAACACCACAATTTTATCCATAGAACACCTCTTTTCATGAAATAATACCACAAATTCACAGGAAAATAAAAACAATATGGTACAATTGTCATTGATAGCTAAAACTAAAGGAGAATTTATGAACACAATAAAACTAGTCGCTTTTGATATTGATGGAACTCTCATCCCAAGAGGTTCACAAGTTATCCCAGAAAATACTAAACAAGCCATTCAAGAGTTACAACGTCAAGGCACACAAATCTGTGTCGCAACAGGAAGATCCAGCTTCTTTATCCAAGACGATGTTATCAATACCATTCACCCAGACTTTTATGTCACTGTCAATGGTCAACTAGTAACCGATAAACACTTCAATCCTCTCGTTGAAAAACGTCTTGATTTAAAAGAATCATTGATGATTTTACAGTACTGTAAAGAGAACAATATCGCAGTTGGATGTAAGATGCTCAACAGCATCGATGTTTATCATGATTATGAAACTTTTTGGCCAATCTATTTACACGGAATCGAAGAACAAAAAAACATTCTTGTCAATCGTGAACACCAACCTCTCTTACAATCTGAAGGAGCACCCTTTGGTATTTTTATGATAGGAAAGGATGAACTAATTCTTCCACTACAAAACAAACTAACATCCCTCACCCTATCGCATGCATACGATGGAGCTTACGAACTCTTTGATAACAGTGTTGGAAAAGGGGATGGTTTACAATATGTTGTAGATCACTTTGGATTTTCATGGGACGAAGTCATCGCCTTTGGGGATGCGCACAACGATATCTTCATGCTAGAAAAAGCAGGCATCTCCGTCGCCATGGGAAACGCTAGCCAAGACTGCAAAGATGTTGCTGATTTTGTCACACTTGACTCAAGCGACAATGGAATCGCTCATGCTCTACGCCACTATAAACTTATTCAATAAAAAAGTCATCTTCACGATGACTTAATCATTTTCTGCCCATGAAGGAACATCATCCCCTCGATGAATTAAAATTGTCTTTTGAAAAGATGTTGAGTTTAAAAACTCTAAAACAGATATTTTCTCGCTCTCTGAACAACCAACCAAAAGTTTAATATCCATACCCTTTGTTAAGATATCTGCACAAACAATAATAGAATCAATTCGACTCGGTTTCTTTGTTCCTTTAAACACCTTAACAATAACCTTTGAATCATTATCCGTATCAATTAGATATCCATACTCACATGGATAAATTAGATTAGAATATTGTGGGTGCGCATCCCCACTGATTCGAGCACGTTTATAATCTAAAGACACATACAACGTGTCTATTTTTTGCCAAAAATAGGCATTATTGAGTAATTCTGTCATAGTCACTTCCTTCAATGGATATTATACATTGAAAACTGTTTTCTGTAAACAAAAAGTAAAATTTCATTTTTAAGTTCACATTCTTTCATTGTTCGAGTTCATTCATTGAAATCTACCTCAAAATTATATAGAATATAAAGGTAAGGGAGAAAATTTATGAAATTTATGAAAGAGTTTAAAGAGTTTATATCCAAGGGAAATGTCATGGACCTAGCTGTTGGAGTTATCATTGGTGGAGCATTTGGGAAAATTATTACCTCTCTAGTCAATGATGTCCTTATGCCACTAATCGGAATCATTCTAGGAGGAAATCGGATAGACAATTTAAACATACTACTAAAAAACACAGGCAACCCAGAAACTGATGTAGTCTTACGCTATGGAGCATTTCTACAAAACATCATTGATTTTCTAATTATTGCCTTTGCCATCTTCATTCTCATTAAAACAATCAATAAAATGAAACGTCAAAAAACTGTCGAAGAAACCGAAGTAGAACCTGTAATCAGTGAAGAAGTATTATTACTTCGCGAAATCCGTGATCACTTAAAAAAATAGAACTACTACCCATTAGTTCTTTTTTTAATAATTATGCTATAATTTAACTATGAAAAATACACTCAAGAAAAAGATTCCACTCATAGTAGGAATATCCCTAATTATTATCGGCGTTGTTATTCTAATACTCCCTAACATTTCTAAAGAACAAATCAAACAACAATCCATGGAAATCGTGAAACAAGTCGAAGAAAAAACAACCGTCAAAGAACTAAAAGACAACTTGGAAACACCAACGACTTTTGAGTTCGAAGAAATCAAAAGTATCGGACTGACCGAAACACTTCAATCAATCACAGGAACCAAAGTCAACTACAAACTACTCATTGGACAAGTTGTAATTCCATCCATCGAAATAAACCTTCCCCTATTCAACGGTTTAACCAACAACAACTTATTAGCAGGTGTCGCCACTATGAAACCCAAACAAGTCATGGGTGAAAAAAACTACACCATCGCCGGACATTATGTGTTAGGAGGAAACTACCTCTTTTCAAATCTTGTAGACATCCAACAAGGCGCTATTGTTCGAGTAACCGACAAAGAAACTATCTTTGAATACAAAATCTATAAAACAAGTAAAGTTCCAGCAAATTCCTTGTATTTACTCGAAGACAAAGAAGCTGAAAAACACGGATCTCCAATCATTACACTCATGAGTTGCTATTACTACAACAACAACGATGTCCGCTGGTTTGCTTTTGGAGAACTAATTAACAGTTATCCTTATACAAAAGAAAAAATGGAAAGCATTAATTAAAGACGATCTCCTCGATATAGGAAATCGTCTTTTTTTTATCTAATCAAACAAAGCAGTGGATAAGTATCGATCCCCATTATCAGGAAGCAACACAACAATGTTTTTGTCTTTGTACTCATCTTTTTTAGCAAGGCTCAACGCCGCATAGAGTGCCGCTCCAGAAGAAATTCCAACAAAGAGGCCTTCAGTTCTCGACAACAATTGAGCAGTTTTTATCGCGTCACTATTACTCACTTGAATAATTTCATCATAAATACTTGTATCTAGAATCGCTGGAATGAATCCAGCCCCAATACCTTGAATAACATGTTTACCAGGGGCTCCCCCAGATAAAACAGGAGAATCCGTTGGTTCAACCGCAACAATCTTAACTCCAGGATTTCTTTCCTTCAAATAAGTACCAACACCAGTCACTGTACCACCAGTACCAACACCAGCAACAAAAACATCCACCTTAGAATCAAGAGCACGCTCAATCTCCGGTCCTGTTGTTGTATAGTGTGCATAGACATTCGCTTTATTTTCAAACTGACTTGGAATAAAAATAGTCGAATCATTCGCTTGCATCTCAAGAGCTTTCGCAATAGCACCCTTCATTCATAAGCTGCCATCTGTTAACACTAACTTTGCGCCATAACCCATCACAAATTTACGACGTTCAACACTCCTGGTATCCGGCATCACAATAATGACTTCATACCCTTTAGAAACACCAATTGCAGCCAGACCAATCCCTGTATTACCAGAAGTTGCCTCTACAATTTTAGAACCCTCTTTTAACAATCCTTCTTTTTCTGCCATCTCAATCATGCTCTTCGCAATTCGATCTTTCACAGAACCAGCAGGATTAAACATTTCTAATTTAGCGAAGACACTCGCCTGAGCCTTCTCTAATTTGTTTAGTTTTTCAAGTTGAACCAGTGGTGTATTTCCAACCAATTCAGTAACACTTTTCTTAATCATTGACATCTTATCTCCTATGACATATTATATCTGTATGTCTTATAGGTGATATTTTATGTCATCCAAATATAAATGTCAACATAAACACTCAAAGGAGCTACCATGAAATTTAACCAAAAAACGATCCATGCCATTACCCTATGCATGAAACTAACCAAACATGATCTAATGAGTCTCAACGATTTATCCAAAGAAATGAAAGTCTCTAAAGTCTATTTAGAGCAAGTCGCTCGACCTCTTAAAAATGCCAATATAATTACAGCAACCTTAGGTCCAAAAGGAGGCTACCAATTGTTATTGAAAGCAGAAGACATCTCTATCATTAAGATTGTTCAACTGTTTGAGCCCCTCTTATTTGATAAGACCCAGATTGACGAAACAATTCATCATCAATCCATCTTAAAAACAATCCTTGAACCAGTAGACCAACTGCTTCATAATTTCTTTCAATCACTTTCTTTGCAAGATCTACTCAATAACCAACAAACCGACTCCTTCATGTTTTATATTTAAAGGCTCAAGAATTACTCTTGAGCCTTATTTTCTTCTTCAATTTTCTCAACCCGAACTCGACCAATGACTTTATCTTCAACAGTAACAATCGTAAATAAGTAACCATTAAACTCAAAGGCTTTATTCACATCACTAGCGACAGGAAGTCTACCCAATTCCCCAATTACAAAGCCTGATAAGGTATCAAAGTCATCTAAAGGTAAATCGATATAAATTAGATTCTCAACATTATCTAACGATACAAAACCAGCAATATTGTAACAATGATCTTTGAGTTTGATAATTTCATCATTTTCCTCTTCATCATACTCATCAAAAATATTACAAACAATCTCTTCAATTAAATCTTCAATTGTAACTAACCCAGCGGTTCCACCATATTCATCAATAATAATAGCGATGTGAACTTTCTTTTTCTGTAAGTCAAAGAACAATTCATCACATTCTACTCCATCAGGAATGTAATATGGTTTTCTCAAGATAGACATCAAACTATCCTTGTTCAAGTTGTTTTTATAATCAATCTTTAAAAAGTCTTTTAAATGTAAAATACCTATAATATTATCAATCGATTCTTGATACACAGGAATCCGTGTGTATTTTTCAGAAAAAATAATTTCGATAATGTTCTCAAGATTGTCCTCAATATCGATCGCCAACATATCGGTACGGTGTGTCATGATGTCTGAAACCGGAGTATTATCAAACTCAAAAATATTGTCAATTAAACGTTTTTCTGATTCAAGAATCGCTCCATTCTCCTGAGAAACATCCAACATCATTCTGATTTCTTCTTCAGTAACTTTTTCTTGGCCCCCTTCGGTATCAATTCTCAGAAGCTTAACTACCAAATTTGTTGACAGACTCAATAAAACAACGACGGGTTTGGTCACTTTAGAAATAAAATTAACTAACCCAACCAATGAGTACGCAACTCTTTCAGGGTTATTCATTCCTATTCGTTTAGGAACAAGTTCTCCAAACACTAAACTAATATAAGATAACACCAGCGTCACCAAACCCATCGAAAACGGTTTTACTGTGGGGACAGTAAGACTGGGAATAAACTTAACAATCCATTCCCCGATAACACCAGAAAAAGCATCACTCGCAATTGCCGAATTTAAAAACCCAGCTAAGGTGATCGCAATTTGGATTGTCGATAAAAAACGATTGGAATCCTGTAATAGATTGTAAACCATTAGGGATTTTTTATCCCCCTCTTGAGCTTTAACTTTAACCTTATTGTCATTGAGTGAAACAAAAGCAATCTCACTCATAGCAAATACTCCATTGACTATAGTTAAAATAAAGATGAGCGCAATATTAACGGTCATTGACTAACCTCATTTCTTTACTGCACAATCGACAACAACACTGGTCTGAACAATCTTTCATACATCCTCCTAAATAATGAAATAATTGTATCACAAAAGTTTCCGATGTCAAACGTTAGACTATTCCACACTCTTTAAGGACTCTAACATGTTAATCTTCTTAACTTGAAAACTCATAATAACATCATTGATTAAAGAAAAGAGAATTGTTAAAACACTTGAAATCATTACAGATCGAAGGGTCAATTGACGATAGAACATAATCGTATCAATTTCAGCACTAAAAATTACATATTGATGCAATAAATAACCAAAAGCACAACCCACACATATACCAACTAACGTTAACAGAACATTTTCTCTACTCAAATAAGAAAAAGTTTCTCTTTGGTTAAAACCCAGTACTTTCAAGGTTGCAATCTCTCGTTGCCGTTCAGTCAAATTCATCGTCGATAAATTGAACATTACAACAAAGGCTAATAGTGCTGCAGCAATCACAATAACAACGATAACAAAGAAAAAGGACTCCATACTCTCGTTCACACTTTGATAGATAGTACTAATATCAATGACCGATAAAACATCTTCATTCATCAGCAGCTTGCTCATAATTGCATCTATATCAAGAACATCGCTACTTTCACTTTTTACTAACAAAGAATTATTCTGATTTGTAATTCCCAGTTGATTCGCAAGATTTCTTTTCAAATAAACATTGTGTCCAACATAATTATCCACCAAGCCATTAATAGTTACATCAACTTTTAAATTTTTAGAAGGATTAATCAAATGAATCGTATCCCCAATAGTAAGCCCCAATAATTCTGCTTGTTTTGTATTGACAATCACCCCTTTATCATCAAGTATTACCTTATTATCCCCTTGATGAAGCGAGAATACTTTTGATACTTCTTCATCATTCTCAAATATATACAGCGAAGCATCAACAGATGCCAATGAGTTGGTCGCTTCAATACTAACCATTTGGTTATCAACAACAGTAGCATGTTGAGACCCTAAGTAATCTTTAATCTCATTTTTAGTTGTTTCCTCAATATCATCCTTATAAATCACATTCATTTGATATTGATTAATTTCTTGAAATTGAAGAACAGGAATCTTCATAATCGAATCGTATAAACCAAAACCTGTAATCAACAAACCAGTACATCCAGCGATTCCGACAGTTGTCATAAAGAAACGACTCTTGTGTCTAAAAATATTCCTTAACGTCACTTTTTGAAGAAAGGATAATCTCTTCCAAAGTGGTGTAATTCTCTCAATCAGCACCCTTTTACCAACATGAGGCGGATTCGCCCGCATCATTTGAGAAGGTCTCATCTTTAACAACCGTTGCGCTTGAATGTAAGCAACAACTAAAGTGACTAATACGGACAAGAATAGAGGCATCAAAAAAACTTTCCATGAAAAAGGTGTTCTCAAGGGTGGCATTTCATACAAGATTCGATACGCATCATAAATCATTCTTGGAAAAAACAGGTAACCAAACAGTGATCCAATAAGAAGACTAAAAATCAAAACCCCTAAACCATAAATCAAAAATTTGTTACGAATCATTCGTTTTGTATAGCCTAAAGCACTCATAACTCCCATTTGAATCTTTTGATCTTCAACCATTCGTGTCATCGTAGATAGCGAAACTAAAGCCGCAATCAAAAAGAAAAACAAAGGAAATATTTGTCCAATTTTCTCAATCCGATAACTATCATTCTCAAAGCTCTGATACCCAATCATAAATTCATTGCGAGTACTAACAAAAAGTTCTGGTTTCTTAAGTGCATCTAACTCTTTTTGGGCATCAGAAATCTTCTTTTTCGCTTCCTTAGTCTCTTTCTCAAAAGTAGCTAGACCTTCTTGATAATCGACAACCCCTTTTTGATACTCTTCTAATCCTTTTTGATACTTATCAACTCCCATTTGTAATTCTTTGGACACAATACTGAGTTGATTTCTACCACTATCCAAGTCAATTTGAGATTGATTAAGTGTTTGTTGAGCTTGTTGTAACATCTCAAGTGTTCCAACAACTTCTGTTTTCTTTGTATCCAGTGTCTTCAACCCATTCTCAATCAAATCATTTTGGTTTTGTTCAAAAGACTTGATATCGTCACTTAAACGAACAAGCGCCTTAGAAAGATCATTTTCTAAAGGGTTCGTTAATAGTAGATTATTGTAGACAGAATCGATTCCTTTTCTAAGTTCTTCTTTACCAAAATCCAGTTGAGCTTGAGCATCTTCAAGAGAGCCAATTGCAGATATTTGAGGATTAATAAACGACCACCCTGCATCCAATTGAAGTTTACTTTCAGATAGCTGATTGGAAGCAACAATCAATTTTTTGACTTCTGTTTGAACAACTTCTAACTGATTGAGATTCACTTCAATCAGTTCTTTTTGTTGGATCAACATTTCTTTTTGGGCTATTAAATCAAAATTATCGGGTTGAACCAGCAACATTTGTTCAACTTGAATTATACTTTGGTCAATCGCAGCTAAGTTTTCATTAAGAGCAATAACTGTTTGATCAACAGAAGAACTAACTTCTAGAGCATCAACAACTGGATCATTTACAAACACAACGTCTAGTTGAAGTTGTGTTTTGATCGCCACGAGTCCGTTGTAGAAAGCGTTCAACCCTTCTTCGTATTTTGCTTGATTAAACTGAAGATTAATCACAGCAGCTCTCAATTCATCCAAAGATTTCTGATTCTTTACAAGCACCAAATTGGAAGCTTCCATGGCCGCAACAGTTTCATTCAGTATCTTAATTTGAGTGGTTAGCTCACTCTTTTTCTCATTTAAATCAGCAATATTCTCTTCAATGGTTTTTAGACCATTATTAGCATCCACTTGACCTTGATTAATTTCTTTTTGAGCTTCCGTAATCTTCTCTTGTTGTAAAGAAAAATAGATCGCAATTTGTTGATTAAGTCGATTTAATGTTGCTTGAGGACTATCTTCAAAAACAGGTTCTTGTTCTATTTCTAGATAGACACTTGTAACACCTTTATTAAAATCATCTAGACCTTGGTCCAAAAGTTGTTTACCATCGATCAACTGTTGATTCGCTTTGTCAAGATCCGCTTGTGCTTTTGTCGTCTCTTCGATTAGCTTGTTTTTTGCATCTTCTAATTCTTTTTGAGGATCATGCAATAGATCACTTAATCTCTTGTTGACCAATCGATCTCTGTTGGTGTTCAATATCGCTTTTTGCGATAATATTGAATTTTTGTATTCTGAATCATCGAATTTTGCATTCTCTAGATCATGAAATCGGATCGAAAGTCCATTGGCAACATCCATCTCAAAAGCGTCCATTGAAACATAACCAAAACCATCTAATTGGCCATTTCCAACAGTTGATCTACCTCTTTCATAGGTTAAAAAACGACTTGAATTACCAAAACCGACAATTTCTAATTGCTCACTTTTAAGTTGGTCATTATCGATAAGTGTAACTTTATTCCCCAACTTCACATCAAAAAATTTAGCAAATTGACTATCAATAACTATTTGATTTTGACTAACAGGTTCACTTCCCACTAATAGACTAAATTGATTCATTCTTTTTGGGACTTGGTAAATTCTAAGATTAACCTCTTTTTCATTGATTATCACCAGTTTATCAACATAATAAAATAACTCCGTTTCAACATCACTCAACAGTGTTTCAATCTCTTTTTTAAAAGATTCATCAACTCCTAAGGATGTTGTGACTTCAAGATCAGCATTACGGTTATCCTGATAATAAGAGTCAGCAGTGACCCTCATATCAATACCCGTCATTTGAATCCCAATATAAAAACTTATCCCTAAAGCTAAGATTATGATGGTAGATATAAATTGTGGTAGTCGATTCTTAATTTCTCTAAGAATATCTTTGTAATAACTCTTTTTTACCATTCGATGTCACACGCTCTTTTTGGATGTTCATTGATTTCAATTTTCTTAATTGTTCCATCATGGACATGAATAACTTTTTGTGCCATTTCAGCAATAACACTGTTATGGGTAATAATCACAACTGTCATGTTGTACAGTGAAGAAGTCTCTTGTAATAATTGTAATATTTGTTGCCCTGTTTCAGTGTCTAGTGCTCCTGTTGGTTCATCACACAACAATAATTTAGGATTCTTAGATAAAGCTCTCGCAATAGCGACTCTTTGTTGTTCTCCACCCGATAATTGACTAGGGAAATTATCAATCCGATGGCCTAACCCAACTTTTTTTAAGACATCCAGTGGATCTAATGCATCTTTACAAATTTGAGTTGCTAGTTCAACATTCTCTAATGTGGTTAAGTTACCAACTAGATTATAAAACTGAAAAACAAAACCAATATCGTTTCGTCTAAAGTTTGAGAGTTGTTTTTCGTTAAAAAGAGAAATACTTGTTTGGTCGACGATTACGCTGCCACTACTTACAAAATCCATTCCACCCAGTAAATTCAAGAGTGTTGTTTTGCCTGCACCAGAGGGTCCTACAATCACGACAAACTCATTTTCATCAATCGTAAAAGAAACATCATGCAATGCTTTAATTTCGACTTCAGATATGTGATAAATCTTTGAAACATTGTTGAATTCAATAAAAGCCATAAGTTCACCTCTTTTCTAATTATACTCTATTTATGTCTTATAATCTTTGATATGATTATGACATTTTTGTCACTGTATGATAAAATACACTCATTGGAGGACAATCATGGACGACCAGAGGTTTCAATTATTACTACTTGCAATTATTTCATTAATTTTACTAAGTTTTGTTTCGCTCATTCAAAATTCATTGAATTTAGTCTCAGAAACAAGGCTGAATAATCTTGCTTTAGCTGGAGAAGAAAAAGCTAATAAAATTGCTAGTCATTTGGATCATCAAACCAAAACTTTTGTATCGATTAAGATATTAAAAACGATACTTAGTTTGATGATTGCTTTTTGTGTTTTACCTTTTACAAAGACTGTTCATTGGCTCATTTTATTTGTTATAGTCATTATTATTCAATTAATAGTGACAGAAATATTACCACTAACTCTTTCTAAAGTGAACCCAGAGAGATTATTAGTCAAATTACAACCACTAGTTTCAATGTTACTGTTCGTGGTATTACCAATTTATTGGTTCCTAAATCTTTTTATTAAGCTCTTTTCCTTCTTTTTTAAACCACAAGTTGAAAATGTCATTACCGAACAGGAACTATTAAGTATTGTAGAAGAAGCTCAAAGTGAAGGAACTTTACAACAAAGTGAAGGTGATCTCATCAGAAGATCAATTGAATTCAACGACTTAATCGTTGAAGAAATCTTAACACCACGGGTTGATTTGGTCGCAGTCGATATCAACTGGCCACTACAAAAAATTGCTGATTTGATTACTTATAACGAATTCTCACGTTATCCAGTTTATCAAGAATCCCTCGATAAAATTATTGGAGTCATTCATTCCAAAGATTTTAGAAACTATACAGACGAAACATTTGATTTACGGTCAATAATCAATCCTGTTCTCTTTGTTCCAGAATCCTATAAAATTTCAAAACTACTAAAACAATTACAACAAAGTAAAAACCACTTAGCCGTTGTCATTGATGAATATGGTGGCACTGCAGGTATTGTTACTCTTGAAGACATTGTCGAAGAGCTTGTTGGTGAAATTTGGGATGAACACGACGATATTTATGATGATATTCAACAAGTGAATCAAAACCAGTACGTTGTATTGGGTTCAACGGAATTAACTCGGCTATTTGAAATCTTGGATAAAGAACAAGATACCGATGAAATGGACGCAACAACGGTTGGTGGATGGGTGATTGAAATGATGAATAAAATCCCTTTAATTTCAGAAACAGTCACAGTGGATAACTACGTACTCACTGTTTTAGATGCTGATGAAAAGCGTGTTCACAAAGTACTTATCGAATTGATAAAAAAGAAAGAAGAAATAGACAATGAAGAAACAAATACAGATTAATGATTTTTTATCCTTTAACTATCTCTTATCACTTAAGAGTAATCCTAATCACACAAAACTTGCTTATATTGTAGCGACCTCAAATGAAGTCAATAATGAGTATGATCGAACTATTCATGTGTATGATGGACAACAATCTAAACAAATGACATTTTTAAATAAAGAAACTAACGTTGAATGGTTAAATAACGAAACATTAATTTTTTCTACTAAAAGACTACCGTCAGAGGAAACTTTAAAGGATGAAACAACTCTTTATACCCTTTCATTAAACGGTGGAGAAGCCAAACCAACGTACCAACTTCCTGTTAATGTTTCGAGTTTAGAAATAATTAATGAGGATTATTTTTTGGTGACTGCTACTGTTTCGCTAGATCACCCAAACTATTATAGTTATTCAAAAGAGAAAAAAGAAAAGCTACAAAATGAATTAAAGAAGCAAGAGAATTATACAGAAATAACTGAGATTCCTTTCTGGTTTAATGGAACTCAATACATTGATCGTTTTCGACAACGACTCTTTCTCTTTAGTACCAAAGATAAACAATTAACGCCATTAACCAAACCAACAGTTACTATTTCTAACCTTGTTTTACATCCCAATAAAAAGTCAGCTTATTTCTGTGGAAGTGCTTATAAACATAAACGAGAACGAATTAGTGAATTGTACCATCTTGATTTAGTGACTCTAAAAGTAGAAAAACTAAATACTTTTTCCAAATTATCAATTTCTTCTATCATGCCGCTTAATAGTGGACTTTATTTATTAGCAACGGATGGCAAAGTTTTAGGAATGAATCAAAATCCGCGCCTTTATCAATTGACAAGCAACCAACTGATTGAAGTTACCTCTGAAATTCACTATGGTAATTCAGTGGGAAGTGATGTTCGACTTGGTGCAAGTCAACAACTTCTAGTTGATGAGGATTCGTTTTTAATGATTACGACTCACGATGGCTACACACGTGTGGAAGAATTCTCACCTCAGGTTGGATTAAAGGTTCGTTTTGAAGATCAAAAAGCATCGATTGATGGAATTGCTTTATTAAACAGTAAACTATATGGTATTGGTCAATTCAATATGAATCTTCAAGAACTTTATCAACTTGAGGAATATACCTCGATTGTTACAAAACACAATACAACAATTGATACAAAATTTGTCAGCACACCACAAAAGATAACGTTTGAGTCTAATGGATGTGAAATTTCAGGTTGGGTTTTACTTCCTAAAAATTTTGATGAGCTAGATAAAGTTCCAGCAATATTAGATATTCACGGAGGTCCTAAGACCGTCTATGGTCCTGTCTACTATCATGAAATGCAGGTCTGGGTTAATCAGGGTTATGTTGTCATGTATTGTAACCCTCATGGATCTGATGGTAAAGGTGATGAGTTCTCTGATATTCGAGGTAAATATGGAACTATTGATTACGAAGATATCATGAGTTTTGTGGATAGGGTCTTGGATAAGTATCCAACCATCGATAAAGAACACCTTGGTGTAACTGGAGGCTCATACGGTGGCTTCATGACTAACTGGATTATTGGCCATACCAACCGCTTTAAAGCAGCAGCTACGCAACGTTCAATTTCTAATTGGACATCGTTCTATGGAGTCAGTGACATTGGTTACTATTTTGCTGCTGATCAAAATGATGCAGACATATTTTCTGACAAAGGACAAGCTAAGTTGTGGTATCACTCTCCACTAAAATATGCTAAGAACTTTAAAACCCCTACACTTGTTATTCACTCTACGGATGATTATCGTTGTCCAATTGATCAAGGGTATCAATTGTTTACTGCGCTGAAGGACCGAAAAATTGATGCTAAAATGGTTATCTTCAAAAAAGAAAACCACGATCTCTCTCGAAGTGGTCGACCACAAGGTCGAATCAAACGGTTAACTGAAATTACGGATTGGATGAATAAGTATCTTAAATAAAAAAAGCTGTCAACATTTATTGGTTGGCAGCTTTTTTGGTCATCAATACGCTATGTTTACTCTTATAAATACAAATACTTAATACTTTTATTCTTGCAGGCTTGTTACAATTGCTTCAACGAGTGCTTCTAGTTCAGGTAATTGTTCTTTTTTCAAAGCTGACTTTAAGACAAGTGTTTCTCCAACTGTCTCAATGTTCTTACCCTTAGCCATGATTTCTTGAGCCATTTGTAGACTTTTTCCTGCCCAGGACCCATTGTTAACCCAGCTAATCTTGCGATTTTGATAGTTAGTCATAATTGCTTCTTGTAACAAAGTACTCATTCCTAAGTAGAGTTCAGCATTGTAATTGATTGCTGAGAACACTGCATTTGAATAGCGGTGTAATTGAGCAACGATGTAAGAAGGATCTGTTTGAGAAACATCAAACATCTTTATGTTTCTGACCCCTCTTTCTGAGAGTTTACTAGCAATAATGTCCATTGCTAATTCAGTATTTCCATACATACTCGCAAAAACGATGACTACACCTTTTTCTTCTGGGGTATAGGTTGACCATTTTTGATATTTATCCATAATAAATTCGATATCTTGTGCTTCTCTAAAGACTGGTCCATGGAGGGCACAAATCATATTCACAGGAAGATCTGCTATTTTCTTGAATAAATTTTGAACGTTAGCTCCGTGTTTACCCACAATATTGATGTAGTATCGGCGATACTCGTTCAGTAATTCATCTTTGTCGTCTATTTGATCATAGAAAAGGTTTCCATCCAATGCACCAAAACTTCCAAAAGCATCTGCTGAAAACAGAATTTTGTCCTCGTTGATGTAAGTAACCATGACTTCTGGCCAGTGCACCATTGGGGCCAAATAAAACGTTAATGTTCTTTCACCGAGTTTTAGTTCTTCTTTGTCTTTAACAACATGATACCGTGCGGACAAGTCTGCTTCGTAAAATTGTTCTAAATAAGTAAATGTTTTATTGTTTCCGACGAGTGTCACTTCTGGAAACAACTCACAAATTCTTTCAATATTAGCACAGTGGTCTGGTTCCATGTGATTGATAACTAAGTAATCTAATTTTCTTCCATTTAAAACATGATAAATATTATCAATATAAATTTCAGAAATACTCTTATCGACTGTATCTAAAAGACATGTTTTTTCATCTAGGATCAAATAAGAATTGTACGCAATTCCTTTATCGATTGGGAACATATTTTCGAAACGTGAGATTCTGCGATCACTAGCTCCTACCCAAAAAAGATTGCTTGTTACTAATTGTGTGTTATACATATTTCCTCCTTATTATCTTGTTTATTATATCACTTCTCTTAGAGTGTTTCGAGTCTAGAAATTAAGGTATTTAAGAAACTAGATTCACCAAAAGTGTTGATTTTAAAAAGCATCGCTTGTGAGCCACCTGAAGTTATACAGCTCACTTGACAAGAATTGTTGTCTCCAACTACCGTTAAATTGAGGCTAACTCTGTTTTGTCCCAAATAACTATAACGCTCATAGACTCTGACTTCACAGTGGACACCATCGTAGATGAAACTACTTCCATCTTCAAAGCTTGCACTCATGCTTCCTTTAATTATTGTATCATGACAGATGGAAACAACTTCCTGTAAACTACGGTTGATTCTTCTTTCATATTTTGCCATTTTTCTCTCTCCTGAATTGTATCTTTACACTATCTATTTCTGTTGATTAATTTGTTACTGAGTCCAAGAATAGAATTCATTGTCTTCCACTTTCTGAATTTCGACTTCAATTCATACACACTTGGATTCATTGATTATCTCAAAAATAATTTTACCATTCTTTGGAATTACTACAATACTTTTAGATGAACTCTCTTGTCAAATGCGTTTATTTTGGGTATTATAGTATGGCAATGCCGATATAGTTTAGTGGTAAAACAGAGCAATGGTAATGCTCAGCCCCGAGTCCGATTCTCGGTATCGGCACCAGTAACAATTTCACCCACTGTGTCGTGGGTTTTATTTTGCTCTGATGACAATTTTTTGTAGTCGTTTAATTGTTTGTGAGTGGCTTTAACGCTGTAATTGTATCATCACTTATCGTCGTGTTCTCACTGTTAATAAACCTACCGTAAGAAGTTGTGATTCTTTACGATTGTAATGGATTGTTTTCATAACGCAACGTTACCAATTGCTTTTTAGTCATAAAATCTGTTTTCTTTTCAACAACTTCAAATCCATTCTTCACTAAGAAATCAAAACCCTTTGTATTCTCTGTAAAAATCGTCATATACATCAACGCAAATTTCTCTTTCATGTGATCTAATAGCTTTTCTCCAAAACCATTGTTTTGGTATTTTGGATCGATATTTATAGCAGAAAGCTCCATTGTTTGTTTTATAGAAATAAAACCAATCACTTCACCATCCAACTCATACACGGTGGATTGTGACTTTAGTAGATGATCCTTTTGAAACTCTTCATAACTCACTAAAAAGTGCGACGGAGATAAAAATGGATGAGCCTCAATGCTTGAATTCAACCATATTTCTAAAACTCTAGATAAATCCTTCATTTGAAATGATCTAATCATAATTTCCCTTTCCTTTTTAATATGTCTTTCAACCGAATTAGTGGCAGTCCCATAACATTCTCATATTCTCCTTGGATAAACTCTAAAAAATACTCTTTAAAATAGTTATCTTGAATACCATATGCCCCTGCTTTGTCAAAAGGTTGATATAAGGAAATATAAGTATCAATTGTTTCAAGCGAAACATCTTTAACAAAGACTTCGGTTACTTCTGAATATATTGTAATATCATTTAAATCAACCACACAAATACCACTAATTACACTGTGTTGTCTACCAGACAATAAACTTAACATCTTTCTAGCTTCTTCCGTATTCTTTGGTTTTTTTAAAAGTTGGTTATCACACACAACAATCGTATCTCCGGCAATAACCATAGAATCTAAAAAACAAGGATGTACCGCCATTGCTTTATCAAAAGCTATCAGTTGAATTTGCCTCTCAAACGAAAATTGTTCGCGAAAAATTTCATTAACTTCTGTCGTCACTACGTCAAAAGTTAATCCAAGACTTTCTAATAATTCTTTTCGACGAGGACTTTTACTTGCTAATATAACAGAATTAGTAGCCATAATGTGATTTAATTGCTTGTTCAACCATAGGCGTAACAACTTTAGAAATATCTCCATGATTAAACGCAATTTCTTTAATCGTGGAACTCGATATAAAAGAATATTCAGGTCTAGACACTAAAAATACGGTCTCAATTTCTGGAGCTAACAATTGATTCGCAGTCGCAGTTTGTAACTCTGATTCATAATCCATTACAGCCCGAATTCCACGAATAAGAACCTTCGCTCCAACTCGTTTCGCTAAATCAACAGTTAAGCCAACATCTGTGGTTACTTCAACATTCTTTAAATCTTTAATAGCATCCTTTATCATATTTATGCGATCCTCCACACTAAACGTTGTTGTTTTACGTGGATTATTCATCACCGCAATAGTTAGTTCTTCAAAAATCAAGGACGCTCTCTTTATGACATCAATGTGCCCTAATGTAATGGGATCAAAGGATCCGGGATATACGGCTTTCACTATTCTTCACCCCTGTTCTTAATATACACATGCTTCACCCCAGATTTGCCAATCGGTCTTTCATCCAAAACAAAATCTTTTAAATCTTTAATAAGATGCGATAGTTTCATATATCCATAATTACGAGGGTCAAAATCAGGATGTTTCTTATTAATAATATTTCCTACATCGGCTAAGAAAGCATAACCACTATCATCAGCTACATCATCAATCGCAATCTGAATCATATCTTTAAGTTCTTTAACATCTCGCAGCTTTAATTTAGTTGGTTGCGTTTTTTGTCTAGTAATAACGGACAAGTAAATAAATCTGTCACACGACTTAATGAAAGGCGTTGGTGTTTTCTCTTCACCCATCCCAATCACAAATTTTCCAGCTTCACGAAGTCGAACCGCTAAACGCGTAAAATCAGAATCACTACTCACAATACAAAAACCATCAACATTTTTAGAATACAAAATGTCCATAGCATCAATAATCATCATTGAGTCTGTTGCGTTTTTACCCGTTGTGTAAGCATATTGTTGAATCGGTGTGATGGCGTTATCCAATAAATTTGTTTTCCATCCTTCAAGATTCGGTTTTGTAAAATCACCATAAATTCTTTTAATCGTAGGAACACCATACTTAGCAATTTCCTCTAACATTTCATTGACTCTCTGATACGATGAATTATCTCCATCAATCAACACCGCAATTTTCATTTCTTGAGGCTTATTCTTTAGCTCTTCCATCGCTATTACACACTCTCTTTCACTTTTAATAAAACAGAAAAGATTGAATCGGGCGAAACATCTTTGATCGTATCAAGGCTTAACGATTGATTCATCATTAATTCAATACATTGTCCAATATCAATTGCTTGATGAGTATAAATCGACGCGCTTGTAATCTGATTCGACTCAGGATTTACACTTACTTCAAGTCCTCCTTCTTCTTCATACCTTAAGACAAAGTATGGAATTTGAGATGCATCTAATCGAACAACTCGATCATTAACGTGTTTATTTTTCTCTAGAGTAACAAATGGTTTCGAAAGATAAAGAATCTTCATGGTCGATTCAGCTAAATCATCAAATATCTCTAACTCTTTATCAAATGAATTTCTAGTCAACTTTCCTTCAACAACTAATATGTCCGCTGTGACTGAATCAACGCTATCATTCTCCATTATTTCAAAAGCCAGTTGCGATTGTGACTTCAAATGAACCGTTAAATTTGTATCATGATAATCAATAGAATCAATTTCTTTTTTCTCTAAAATAGTAATATTGGCATCGATTAAACTCAGTTTAATCGCATCTCTAAACATTAAATGTTCAATTTGATTGAAAAACTTACGATCACAAACAAGCGTAACCTTTGTACCAAAATGAGCAAACATTTCCGCTATTTCAAGACTCCTCAGTGTTTTTGCTTCAATAATAATTGACTCATACAAATGTTCCCCATGAATCAGTTCATCCAAAGTAAAAACAAATGCATGTTCACGATCATGTTTTTCATAATACCCCGCATTCAGAAATGCTTGATCATAAGAGAGGACATCCACATTATCTAAATAACGAAGTGTCACCTGATTCTCACCATTAAACGATACATGACCGCGATAAATATCAACATTTAATCTTTTTAATTGATTGAGTAACAACTGTTTTAATTCTTTTTCTTTCTCATGATGACTACTTGAGATTTGTCTAAAGAAGTCCTGAGATTCCTTAAAACTATGACTCATCAGTGATTTTCTTACTTGTGCTGAATGATAAAATAGTTGCGTAATATCATCCTTAAAAAAAACATATTTTGGTCGTCGTAAAAAGTTCTTCACATCAACAACCGCAATGTCTTCATCCTGATGGTTCAGTACATACTGCACAGCTCTTTCATTCACTCCAAATATTATGGTTTTCTTCATTACTACCTGCTTTCTACAATATTCATTAGTGCTTCATACAATGGATTGACCAACTCTTTAGCCACTAAATGAACACTGGTATTCGACGGCTTAATCACTCCTTGAATACCAGCACTACGAATCTTAGCAACATCCACTCCATTTGAATCCTTGACCGTTACTTTAACACGAGTTTGACAGTGATCAATAGAAACCACATTATCAACTCCTAAAGCATTAAAAATAGTGGTGGCACTTTTAGATAAATCACTCTTAGGTATAGAAACTGACTTCTTACTCGCAACAATTTTTCTTGCAATTAACCAATAGACAATCAGCATCACCACAGTAAAGCTCACCATCCACAAGATATCAATCTTATTTTGAATCAGAAAATAGAGACCAACAACTGTCAAAAATCCAACAATTAAACTAACCAAATACAATTTTTGTTTTTTCTCTTTACTCATACATTAACCTCACTTCTTTCATTATACCCTACTGGCAAAAAATCAACCACAATAATATGCGGTGGATTGTTAATTCTCATTGGAAAAATCGAACGACCCAAACCAGCACAAACAAACAAACCCCTGTCAAAAGTCATCGGATAAAATCCTTTTGAATACTTCAAAAGAAATCCTTGATCAGGACCAAACAACCCTTGATGACCAATCCGTATTTGCCCACCATGAACATGACCTGAAAATTGATAACAATCATTACTTGAAAGATGGTAAGAATAACTTTCGGGGTGATGACACAATATAAGTGTTAATCGATCTGATTTGTTTAGACTTCTAACATAACGAGCAGTCTCATCCACACCAAGTATCTCAACAGTGTCATTAATCCTTAAATATTCATTCATCACTGGTTTTTCGACCAGTTGGTTTATGATTTCTTTTGAATAGCGATTTTTTAACTCGTGATTACCCCGAACCCAAAACACTTGACTCATCGAACTGAGTTGATTCAGAAACGAATTAATCGTATCAACATCTTTGAGTGAACAGCGACAATCAAAAAGATCTCCTGTAATAAAAACAACATCAGGAAACTGATTCTGAACCGTTTGAATGATTACAGGAAGAGATACTTCTGATCGAGGAATATGAACATCACTAAGGTGAACGACTCTTAGCGATGAATCAATCAATTTACTTTTAATTTTAAAGTGTTGAACCTCTAAATATTCAACTGATTTTATCATACAAGTATTATACCATTTTATTAATAAACACCTAATTTTATGCTATGATTAGTTCAAAGAATTGGAGAACATTATGGGAATAAACTTTAGAAAAAGAATCCGTTTAGGAAAATTTATCAACCTCAATGTCGGAAAACAAAGTGCTGGACTTTCCTTTGGTATACCAGGCGCACGGTTCACAGTCAATACCTCAGGAAGAAAACAAGCATCGATTGGTATCCCTGGAACTGGATTAAGTTATACCAAAAGTTTTGGTACAAAAAGCAAAAAAGCCAAAGCTAAATCTTCTAGCATCAACGCCTCAAGTGACATTGATAAACAGATAGCAGTCAATGATTATCAAAATGCGCTATATGCTCTAAGTCACATTCATAATGAAGCATATGATTTCTTTAATTTTGATCAACTTCCGATTGAATATGTAACTCGTGAAATAGGTCCTCGCCAAAAACAAGCTCTCGTCGCTATTGAAAACTACAAACCAAACTTCTTTGATAAGCTGTTTAAACGAGAAGAGAACGAGATGGAAGAACTCCAAGAAGCACTCTATCAAGCAATTGAAGAAGATGATAACAACCGTGAAGTGCATCGTGTTGATTCAGAACTAGCCAAACAACTACAACGGTTTGAACCCAAAGCAATGGATGAATTCATCCGATTGGTTGGTGGTTTTGATTGTTTCAGTGATGACATCACTTCTCTTTCTTACTACTACAAAATGAATGTTGATGAAGCTTCAGCAATTGTAGTTGATGTTTATGTCAACTTACAAGAAGACATCATTGATAATGTGGTTGAATTTGATAAAGCAGGTAAATACACAAATAAGAAGCTTACAAAGACAAACTTGAATGAACGATTCTATGCTTATTTATGTTCATTATCCCTAGGTGTTGCTACAGAAGCCTGTGCAATTACTCCACTGACAAAAGCTTATGTCAATGTTTATGACAGTTCTGTTTCTTCAGCAACGGGGTTAAAAACAGAAAGATGTATCTTGGCTGGCGAATTCGATGAAAAACAATTAATGCAATACGACTATGAAACACTGAATCCAATTGCTGTCATTGAGGCACTCCCTGTTGATATCAATTTTACTGCTCGTAATGGTTTTAAAGAAGTGAAACCAATTGATTTCAAGTAGTCAAACACCTTGATGTATTATTTATACTAACTTATAATAAGCCAGAGGTGAAACTATGGCAAACGCATGTCCTTACATCACTCAAGCTTTTTCGATTCTTTCAAAGAAATGGAGCGGTATTATTTTACACACTCTTTCGCTTAATTTAAACGATGAGTTAAGCTTTACTGAAATAAAAGAAGCTCTTCAGACAATTACGCCAAGAGCTTTATCAATCCGATTGAATGAATTAATTGAGTATAACTTAATAAAAAAAATAGACTATGAAATATCTCACACCTATCAATTAACAGAGCAAGGAAAAGCACTGGTTGATGCTTTAGCTCCAATTGAAAAGTGGGCACATGACTACTTTGTTTAATTATTCGAAAAGTCCTTGATCGCTTACATAAGCGATCTTTTTCATTTTAAAAGATAGTTTTCTGTTGTGTGCAGAAGCATCTCTAAAAGTTTGTATCATGTCCAAAGCATATTGACCAATATTATCAATAAACACCTCAGGGTAAATTAACAGAATCATCAACTCTTCATCATTGTTATATGTCACTAACAAATCATACAAAGCATCTAAATTTTTTCCATAATAAGAAGGAAAATTAAATTTGTTCACTAAATATTCATGAACTTGGTTTTTTTCAACCATATAACGTCCATCCAACATCGCAACTATTTTACTCATTAATATAACCTCTCAAAACTTTCATAGTGATCATCACTGTAGTATATATCTTTTTGATTTGAATAAACAATTCTAAGGCCATTCCGATGGCCAGACTTGTAATCAATATCACATTCAAAATACTGGATTGATTTATCGGTCGGTAACAATTTCTCTCTGTTCATAAATCGATCTCCACCAATACTTTTCCCTGGAGCAACTTCATGAAGATTACCTTTGGAAGCGTTCCACCCTAAAGCCATAGCTTCCTCCTTTGTTATAAAGTTAGATGGTAACTCTGAATAGGTATGAAGATACAAAGCAACCTCTTCTTTCGAAGTATATTCTCCATCTTTATTAATAAGAACTGAATTTTGAGCTTCCTTTTCTTGTGGAGTCACTGTCTGACAACTAGTAACCACCCCAATTAACACTATCAATGAAAATAATAATTTAATTAATCTTTTCATACTTCCTCCGATCTCATTGTATCACAACCACATGTGTTGGTATAATAGGATAAGAGGTGAATGTATGAATTATTATCAAGAAATTGTTGAATGTGCAAATGCAGTCAAAAAAGTTATGAAAGAAACACCAAAGGTTGCCATCATCTTAGGGAGTGGATTAGGAGAACTCGTTGATGAGTTAGAAGATCAAACTGAGATTCTGTACCAAGATATTCCTCACTTTCCAATTGGGAATGTCAAAGGTCATGGTGGAAAATTAGTTTTAGGTACCTTTAAAGGTCAATGTGTTTTAATGATGCAAGGACGATTTCATTATTATGAAGGGTTCAGTATGAAACAAGTTGTTTTACCCATTTATCTTTTCAAACAACTTGGGATAAAGAATTTAATCGTCACCAATTCCTGTGGTGCTATCAATACGAACTACAAACCAGGAGATATCGTTTTGATTGAAGACTTCATCAATCTTGTCTTTAATAATCCACTGATAGGAGAGAATTTCGATGAACTAGGTCCACGCTTCCCAGATATGAGCGAGCCTTTTAGTCACCACTTACAAGAAGCATTTCAAACATCCAATAAGATTCAATTAGAAAAAGGATGCTATGGATATTTTAGTGGACCATACTATGAAACACGAAAAGAAATCCAAGCATTTAAAATACTTGGATGTGATTTAATCGGCATGTCAACTGTGCCAGAAACAATAGCTGCCAATCATTGTGGAATGAATGTTCTTGGAATATCTTGTGTTACCAACATGGCTACAGGAATACAAAAACAGAAACATTCTCACGATAACGTTGTGAATGTCGCGAATGAAATCGCTTCTACTCTTAAACAATATTTCAGAACTTTTTTTGAAAATTATACTTTTTAACCTAAAAGTTTCTTGATGAGCGCTTGCCAGAAAGAAACTTTTTCTTTATCAACAACAACTGGTTGGAAGCTCAAAGAATTATAATAATTACGAATGAGATCTTGAGAGTGTCTTAGATGCTTTCCTTTTAATTGTGTATAAGTACTGTCACTATTCATCTGCCAACCATGACAGTTATCATCAATTTCAGTATCTAAAATAAAATGAATCTGATCTTTCAAATCCTGTTGAGACACTTGAATAAATGCTTCAACACGTCGTTGCGTATTTCTGTTTAAAAAATCCCCTGATCCAATAAATAGTTTTGCTCTTTCTTTTTGACCAAACCGAAAAATTCGTGAATGCTCAAGATAACGACCAACAATGGATTTAATTTTTATGTTCTCAGTATACCCTTCTACTTGAGGTCTTAAACAACAAATACCTCTAATAATTAAGTTGACTTTGACTCCTTTTTGAGAAGCTTCTACTAATTTGTTCATCAATGTTAAATCATTCATTGAATTAAGCTTCATCGTGATTTCACCATCACCATTGACTGTATGATAGTTTATCTCACGTTCAATTTCAGAAATTACTTCACTTTTAAAAGTGTTTGGCGCAATCCATAAGGTATCAGTTGTCTCAACGATTTCATTCATTGAGAGGGAATCAAAAAGACTGCTGGCCTCTACTCCAACAAATTGATTCGCAGTTATGTACGCTAGGTCTGTATATTGTTCTTGAGTACTTTCATTAAAGTTTCCAGTACCAATATAAGTAATGTATCGAACACCAGAAGGTTTTCTAAGCGTAATCAAACAGATTTTACTGTGTACTTTATAATCTGTTAAACCATACAAAACAATGCACCCTGCATCTTCTAACATCTTAGAATAATCAATGTTTGATTGTTCATCAAAGCGTGCCCTTAGTTCCAAAATTGCGATAACTTGTTTTCCTTTTTCGGCAGCATATACCAATGCTGCTGCTAAGCGAGAAGGACTCGCGAGACGATACAAAGTAATTTTTATCGACACGACATCTGGATTATTGGCAGCCTCATAAATTAGTTGTGTAAAGGGTTGTGAACTTTGGTATGGATACGATAACAAGACATCTTTGTAATTAATGTACTCCATCCCACTCTTATTGGCGAAATCCAGACTAACAACAGGGGAAACTGTAGGATAAATATCTTGACTTCTACTTTCTTTAAATGTTTTTCTAATAGCAAAACCAAAACTTAGATCGAGAGGATATTGGTTAATAACTATGTGTCTTAGAGAAATCTCTAGCTCTTTAATTAAATAATTTTGAAACTCAATCGATATTGGACCAGATAGTTGAACTCGAACAATTCCAAGTCGCTTTCTTTTCTTTAGTAGTTTTTCCATAATATCAACAAAATCAAAATGATCATCCATCATTTCACCACCTATGTCGATATCTGCATTTCGCGTCACTCGTAATGTAACAACTTCTTTTACAGTATATTTCTTAAATAAATTTGCTAAATACATTTTTATGAGTTCATCTACTAAAACTATTCTTTCTTGATTATTAATCGAATAGTTTAAAAATTTGGGAAGACTGTCTGTTGGGACAATTCCATACTTAACTTGTGTGGCCTTGTCTTCAAGAAGAGCCATCACATAACTTGATTTATTTTTTAAAAAAGGAAAAGGATGATGGGGATCAATAATTTGCGCTGATAATAATGGTTTTATTTCATTGTTAAAATACTTTTTAGTCAATAGCTGATCCACTTTGTCAAGATTTTTAAAATTAACAAAATGAATTCCAGTTTGTGAAAGTTGACTCAGTACTTTTTTAATTACTTTCTCAACTTCTTTGTCATGGTCAAATAACCATTGCTCTACTTTCTCAATTTGCTGTGCAGCATTATCCCCTGTTTTCTCATCAATTTTATTAGGAATTGCAATCATTTGATCTGACAAGGAGCCGATTCGAACCATAAAAAACTCATCCAAATTATTACCATAAATTGATAAAAATCCTAATTTCTCTAATAATGGAGTATCTTCATCCAATGCTTGATACAAAACACGCTTATTAAATTCAAGCCACGACAACTCTAGGTTTATAAACAGATTCACCTTCTTTATAAGTCCTTTCTTTCTATTTACTTAATTGATTTAAGATTAAATATCCTTCTCTCGCTCCATATTCAGATACAACTATTTCTTTAACAATATAATGTTTCAGAAGACATGACAGAATGACACAACCACACACAATTGTGTGAATTCTATCAGGCACAACTTTTAAAATAATATCTCGTGCCTTATCACTTTCATCACTGATAGTTTCAAGGATAGCACTAAAACGACTATCCGTAATTGTATTATCATCATATAAATACGCATTAATCTTCTTTATGGCACGAATAGTTCCTCCAACTCCAACTAATGTATTAAAAGAGGCTGGATGGGGATTGTACTCTTCCAAACTTTTGGTAACAAATTTTTTCATATTCTTAATTTCTTGTTGTGTAGGAATAATGCCTTTTACATATTGTTTAAACAGACTAAGTGACCCAATTGGTAATGAAACACTTGAAATAATCTTATAGTGACTATAAGGTACTATTTCGGTTGAACCTCCTCCTATATCTATTAATAAAGCTGTTGGTACTTTTACATAATTAATAGCGCCATTGAAACCAAGTATTCCTTCATTTTCTGCTTCAATCAAATCAATCGTCAGGCCTGTTTCATCTTTCACACGCTGAAGTACAGTTTGTGAATTATTAATATTTCTTAACGAGGCTGTCGCAAATGGATATACTTCGCTGATATCTAATGATTCTAAAATACTTAAAAAGTCTTTTAAAATACCAATCAGCTTATGAATACCTTTTTCAGACAATTGTTGCTTGTCAACATAGCCAATAAGACCAGCCATTTCTTTTGAACTAAACACAATTTTAAACTCATTATTCTGAATCATGTAAACATTTAGCCGGATGGTATTTGAACCAATGTCGATGATACCTATCATAATATCCCTTCTTTCTTTAAGTTATTATACCATGACTTTATGGTATAATAAGGTATACAAAGGAGATTTTATGGACTTAGAACTACTACTTTGGATTCAAGAATTTATAGTTCATGATTTTATTTCACCCTTAGTGATATTTTATACACAATTAGGAGAAATGGGTATCTTGTGGATTATAATTATAATTGGTTTATTAAGCAACAAAAAAACAAGATTACTCGGTATCTTATGTGCATTCTCATTAATAACTGAGTTTGTCATCAATGATTTAATCTTAAAAAACATCATCGCTAGAAACCGCCCCTTTATCGATTATCCTTTTGATCTGCTTATCAAAATCCCTAGCAGTTACAGCATGCCATCTGGACATAGTGCTAGCAGTTTTGCGGTAGCAATGGTTTTCGTTTTTAGAAAAGAAAAAGGATCAGTTCTTATGATCCTACTAGCTTCATTGATGGCTTTTAGTCGTCTCTATCTTTTTGTTCACTATCCTAGTGATGTAATCATTGGAATCCTCTTAGGAACATTTGTTGCTTTTGCCGTTGTTTCTATTCAAAGAAAGTACAAGTTTTTGAAAGAATATCAATTTCCTCAGTCACTTCAAGATTAACAACAAGTCCTTTTCCATTGTGAATAGTGACATCACGATATTTTGTTAAGGGTGACTCTGTCACTAAATGATGAATCATTCGGATAACACCGTTATGACACACAACGGTTGCGGATGATTTTTTATTGTCCGTAAGAATTTTTAATACTTTATTAATTCCTTGTAGTAGTCGCTGCTTTAAGTCGTTATAATTTTCGATCTCAAACATGTCTTGGTTATTTAAGAAAGCATCATAAAACAGATCAATTGCTTTATGAATTGGTTGTTGTTCAAACTGACCAAAATATGTTTCTCTAAATTCAACTAGAGTTTTGTCTAATTGTTTTGGTGCATAAAGAATATTAAATGTTTCTACTGCTCTAGATAAGTCTGAACTAAAATACATGTCGGTTTCAGGATAATTGAGTTGTTCTCTTAATGCCATCAACTCTTTTTTACCATAATCACTGAGTTGAGTATCATAGTGACCCGACATAACTTTTTTTTGATTGGACTCGGTTTCACCATGTCGAATAAATACTAGTTTAATTTTCATATTTTCACATCCTTAAGTAAAAAGATCGGTACTATACACAATATACCACTAACTAATAGTATTTGAGAATTACTCACAAAACCTGATACCATATTTGAAATTAAAGGTACCAAGATAACTGGTATATTGGAGGTTATTGCAGTCATAATCATATGTCCACTTGAACGTAATTCAATCGGTACTGTTTTGGCAACATAATCTTTTTGAGCTAACAACATCGTTGGAAAAGTAAATGCTTGTAACAGTGATATCCATACCATTTGTTCAGGAGTCGTTGCTAGTCCATACAATATAAACCGGAGTCCCATAAATATCGCTGTTAATAAAGAGACATTTCGATTAGACAGCTTTACAATCAGTTTGGCTCCAAGAGCCATTAATGGAATTTCAACAATTGCTTGAGCGAACCATTTGAATCCAATTAATGAATTCGACGAACCAAGTTCAATCATTTTATAAATACCTGTGATTCCATCAAAGTTATAAATCATGAATAAGATAAAGAAAAACCACAAACCTAAAACATACTGTTTGTTATTAAGTAATATATTAATGTCTTTAAAGTTCAAACTAGTAGCACTAGACACTTTTTCTGAATCAGGAATACCAACACAAAAAAAGAGTATGATAACGGTTAAAACTAAAACCATTGGCATGATTGCAAAGTAGTTGTATCTCTCAATGACCCAAGCAACAAAAATAGAAGCAATTGCCCAGCCGATTGAACCAAAAATACGAATAATGCCGAATCGCGACATGACGTCATTGTCAATTTGATACACCCATGTTTCTGCTACGTTAGAGGATACTCTAAATAAAGCAACAAAGATTGAAACAATAAAAAAGAGTAACCAAAAACTCATCTGTGTAACTGAGTAAGCAATACTTGATAGTGCTGCAATCACAATAGTTAGCATTACAAAAAAGACTTTGGTTTTTGATATTTATCTAACCAATAACCAATTAAAAGCTGAGTCATCATTCCGATTAGAGCAGAAGCAGTTAACATCCATGAAATTTGACTTTCATTGTATCCAACACTATGTAAAAATGGAATAACTTGCGAAAAGACAATCGAGTAAACAGCCCAAGTGACAAAAAATAGGCTAAATAAACGACTATATAATCCTTTTCTCATAACAACCTCTTTCTACATTAATTTCTATGCTGTGAGCGTCTATATTGTTCAATAATAACCGTAATCTCTCTTTTCAATTTTAATATATTGAAATATCCACTATTCTTAAGTTGCTGATTAAAATTTTGAGCTGATAATTTTAGATCACGAGCAACATCTTTTTGAACAAAATTTTCCATAAAACCATAATTTAAAACTAAATACTTAACCAAGTCATGTTGAGACAACCGCCATCTAGATTCAATAAAATCCGTCGTTCTTAGTGAAGCATTGATGATATTTTCTAAAGAGTTTTGTCTACCTAAAGAGACTTGTATATGTGCATTACCATAATCGTTGTTTTCTTCGAGTCTTTCTAATGCTTGGTATGCATTGACTTTCCCTTGTTCGATGGCATGAATAGAATTATTTTCTACGTCACCTTCACAAAAACCAACACCAAAACCGACATCATAAACATCTAATCCGTATTTCAGTTTATCAATAATTTCTAATACGTAAATTCCTTTGTTCAAAACCCCTTCAAACGAGTGATTGTCAATTCGATGAAACGATTCATGAAAATCAGAACTGTACATTTTGTTGACATTCATGATAACTGAGTCAATTTTCTTAGTTAATTTTGAATTTTTAGAAGCTGCCTCATGACCTCTAACTTTCGCAACGATTACAAACATAATCCACCACCTTTAATTTATTATACACTAAAACACTATCAAATCAATTAAATAAAATGTATTGTTACTTTTCATTTCAAATACAATAGGTTATTGCAATAAGGCTGGAAACATTGTTTTTAATCTGTTATTACTTCTAGTAAACTATATTTAGGTTATCGTCAGTTAGAAAGGAGTCTTATGGCTAAACATCTGACTATGCGCAATCGCGTCATCATTCAATATGAAATTGAACATAATCATCATTCCACCCTCAAAACGAT
>JAAYEW010000064.1 GCA_012728555.1 Erysipelothrix sp. | reverse complement strand
TGTTTGTCAATTATTAGGCTATATAAAACAATATAAAATCTTAATTTAACACTATAAAACAAAGAAAAAGCACGTGTTTACGTACTTTGATTAAAATAAGTGGCGGAGTAGGAGAGATTTGAACTCTCGCGCCAGTTTCCCGACCTATACCCTTAGCAGGGGCACCTCTTCAGCCTCTTGAGTACTACTCCAATAAGGTTAAACCGTTAGTGCCTTCCAATAATACCATAGCTAATAAGAAGATTCAAGACAAAAAACAGAAAATTACAGAATTGTCTCATTGAACACAATTTGATAATTACCCAACTGTTAATTTCTCTCTATCAACCGTTCTTTGATTTCATCAAGGGAATAAGCTTCCCTTACTGTTTGATTCTCTACCACATAAATCCGATCATATTGACTTAAGTTTTCTTCAAAATAAATATGGCTAACATTAAGCACTGTCGTCGGAAGATTCAACAAATCCTGTTCAATTGAACGAGCTACAGAAGCATCCAGACTCGCAAGAACTTCATCACACACAATCACTTCAGCATTCAAAATCAATGCTCTCGCAAGCAGTACTCGAGCTCGTTGACCACCCGAAAGATTACTTCCATCATTAAGAATTTTCTCATCAAGTTTCAGTGATTCAAGTCCAACTTGCTTCATGACGCAAACAATATTTTCTTTCTCAACTGGCTGAAATAGAGTCACATTGTCTTGAAGTGTTCCATTAAAGATAAAGCCAATTTGATCAATCGTTGCAAACAAAGAATAATAGTCATGAACATCAATCTCTAAGATATTTTCCCCATTCAGTGAAACAACACCTTGCACAGGATTAATGGATTGCCGTAATGTTTTAAGAATCGTACTCTTACCCGCACCACTAGGGCCAACAATTAATACCTTTTCATTTCGATTTAACACTAAATCCACATCACTTAAAATAATCTGATCTTCATACCCTAACGCATTGTTATTAAACAAGAGCGACTTAAAAGAATCAATACGTATTAAACGCACTTGATTTTCAACACTGACACTTTGTTGAATCGACTCTAAGACATCATCAATCCCATGCATCTCAGCAAGAGTAAGGCTCAACCGTTGAATTGGCCATGTGACCTGTCCAAGAGCAGAGAAGACTATGAGTATATTCCCAAAACTAACAGACGATTGTTTCGCATACAACATGCCACTGATCAAACTACCAAAAAGAATTAAAACTAAAATAAAAGAGTTGATAGCATCCACTTTTGTTGACTGAACATCCACAGAATAGTTATCTCTTTGAACCTTTTGAGCTAATTTCCGAAACATTTCTTCTCGAGGCTGTTCCAATTGATGTTGTTTAATCACTTCATACCCTAAACTCGTTTCATTCACAAAGTTAGTATAGACAGACAGTGATTCTGATTTCTTTTTTTCTTCAGTTTTAATTGGCTTACTACTTCGTTTACTTTGATTCCAAAAGAACCCAAGCATCAAGAGCGGAATAACCATCAAGAATGGGCTAACAACACTCAACAGTGCCATTGAAAAAAGAAACTGAGCAACCATGTTGACAAGATTTAATATGTTCTTAGTGTATTTCGCTTCATAACGATCAAAATCATTCGTCAATACAGAATACATTGACGCGGTCTTTTCTTTTTGGACTCCTACAATATCCAATTGCAACAAATCATTTATGTACTTATTTTTAAGTGTCGTCATACTTCTTGCAAGCCACTTGCTTTGAGTAAATGCGTTCAGTAGTGCAACAACAAGCGAACCAGTCGCTAACAGAATCCAATTCAATGCTAAAGCGTTCATATCATCAAGTTTAGAAGCCATCGCAAAATCCATTATTGACCCAATCATAACTGTCATCAAAGCACCCAAACCTTGAGCAACTAAAATTAAAACAACCACCACAATTAAACCCTTCGTATCACCCAGCTTCGACTTAGAGAACATGGTAACCTCCTTCACTATCAAATTGAATAATCCGGTCTACTCGTCCACTTAAATACTTCAAATGACGATGTGACACCAAGACAATCGTATGATCCAATTTAAACAACGTATCATAGAGTTTTGAAGCAGTCTCATCATCTAGCGAAGCACTTGGCTCATCAATAAAAAGGACACTGCACTCACGATACAGCTCTCTAGCAATACTGATTCTCTGTCTTTGACCCCCAGAAACATTGGACCCATTATTAAAAAGAATGGTATTTTCTTTATTATCCAAAGACATTATCCATTCATATAAGTCTAAACTTTTTAAAATGTCGGTGAACTTCTTGGAATCAAACCTTTGATTAAGAACAATATTCTCTTTAATCGAATCTTCAAACAAAAAGTGTTCTTGACGAACATAACCACACTGTTTGTAAAAAGACTCAAAATCAATAGAGCGAAGTTCTTGATCATCATAAAAAATTTGCCCCCTATAGGAAGTAAGCTGTTGCGAAAGGCAATTCAATAAGGTGGTCTTTCCAGTACCAGAAGGACCAAAAATTAAAAGTTTACTTCCTTTTTCTATGTCACAACTAAACTGATCAATCACTAAGTTATCACCATAACTAAAACTTAAGTTTTCAACCCTGAGTTGTCTATCAAAATTAAACGGTAAATGACCACTCTCCCATTGTGCTTGTTGAGTCATTCGATCAAAGATATCCAGGGACCCTTTGAAACGATTAATCATGCTTGCGCCATTCACATTTGCCCAAATCATTTGACCTACAAACGAAAAGATAATAATTAGTTCTTCTAGTCGAATCTTTCCTTGAACAAACAAATAGGTCGTAAAGATTAACATACCAATTTGGGTAGTTTCACCAATCCATTCAATAAGATGACTTTGAGTATTCTGAAGCAAATTAGTTTTTTGTTTTATTCCTTCGACTCGCTTAACAATATTATAAAATAATGGTCGAAAACGATCTTCCACTTGATAAAGTTTAATAACTTCAAGTCCCCCTAAAACATTACTCACTTGTTGATTGTATAAAGCATTCGCTTCTTGATTCGCTTTCATGTTCAATCGAATTGGTTTCTCATAAAGCTTAGTGAACACAAAAATAAGAATAGATAACATCAAAACAATAACAGCAACAATAGGACTGATGATAAAAAGAATAATTTCACCAATAATAAAACTACCATAGGAATACGTAATATTTAATATTGATAAGAAGAAATCTTGTTCGAAAACATTGATATCATTCACTAGATTAGAGACATAGTCTTCTCTATTTTTACTACGAAACTGTTCAATCGGTATTTTCATGATGTTGTGATACACGAGCACTCTCACTTCTGTCAAAACATCTCTCATAAATTGGATTCTTAATAGTCTTGAAACCACTTGAATCAAAACAGGCGATAGCCCTAAGCCAATAGTTAAAAGAATTCGAAAGCGCACTTCGCTAGGATCGCTGACTGAATAAAGACTAAAACCGACTGCTAAAGCAATCGATTGAATAATACCCGTAATCGGCGTTAACAAAGCCCCAAGAATATAAAGAGCAAACCCTTTTTTGTTTTTAAGCAACAGATTTTTCATAGTGAGATTATAGCACAATATAAAAAAGCTAACCACACTTACCAATAGTTAGCTTTTATTAATTAATTATTCATTTCCTCACGCGTTGGAATAGACTCCTGCGCTCCCTGACGAGTCACCGCAATTGCTGCAGCTTTATTCGCAAAACGAATCGCTTCGAGATCGCTCATTCCTTGTGACAACGCCGTAACAAACGCACCATTGAAACAATCACCTGCACCTACTGTATCAATAGCAACCACTTTAGTCGTTTCAACGAGTTGTTTGACTTGTTTGTTCACAAAGTAAGCCCCACTTTCACCAACAGTTACTAATATATTCTTAACACCTCTGTTTAACAAAGATTGAATGTTATCATCCATTGTATGGTTGGATTGAGCCATTGTCTCCAACTCTGTTTCGTTAGGGGTTAAATAATCAATTTTCGGATACAATAATTCATTAAAATTAGACAAAGCAGGCGCGGGATTTAATACAACTTTCTTATTATATTTTGAAGCACATGCGATTGCATACTCAATTGCATCTAATGGAATTTCCATTTGAAGTAAGACATAATCGCACGATTGAAAGGCATCTTCATTTTCTTTTAGATAATCGATATCGCACTCTGAATTCGCACCAGCAATCACTACAATTGTGTTTTGGCCTTCATTATCTACCGTTATAATCGCTGTGCCTGTGGGTTGTGAGTGAGATACCTTCATTCGATCACATCTCACGTTCACCGATTCTAAATAACTACGAATCTCTTGACCATGCTCATCATTCCCTACACAACTCAAAAAAGTTACATCAGCACCAAGTTTTCCACAAGCAACCGCTTGATTAGCCCCTTTACCACCAAATGAATAACTCATTTTTTGTCCCAACAATGTCTCCCCTTTTTTGGGAAGCATTGAAACAGACACCGAAAGATCCACATTGCAACTTCCAATAACTAATACACTCATGGTCTCCCCCTTAATAACTTAATAGTAAGTCTTCAATCGTCTTAGAAAATACTAGTTGATTGACAGCTAACATCACCAATGTGTCGCGTTTCTCAAACTTGAAATCACTATGCAGGTCACTCACTGTTTTACCAAAAGTAATCTGTCCTTGGGTTTCTACATAAACTCCAGCTATTTTTCCATCAAACAGGTTTGGATATTGCAAATAAAGAATTGGACAGGCATCATGTAAACAGACAGTATCTTGGTATCCAATGGCATCATAGAACTTCATTAATGTTTTAATCGATTCTAAGAAAAAGTTAGAAACTTTTGAGTTCTTCTCTTTCAACCTAGTCAAATCATTTAGGTTTAACAAAGACTTTAACGTAACATCTAATCCAAACATAACTTTTGGAATTGAAGATTTAAACACCGCTTGGGCAGCATGCGGGTCCGCATAGATATTAAATTCGGCAGCTGTAGTAGCATTGCCTCCTTCTATTGCTCCACCCATAATCAGTAATCGTTTGATAGACTTCTCTAAATCAGGATATTTTGCAATCGCAATCGCAATATTCGTAAGAGGTCCAATCGCAATAACCTCTAACTCACCTTTCGCTTCTTTTGCGGCTTTATAAATCATGTCCCAAGCCATTTCAGTTTCAAGTGGAGCATCCGATTCATCAATCACAATATTTCCTAAACCATTGTTCCCATGAACATGACTCGCAGTTGCTAAAGCAATGTTCAGTGGTTTTGTTGCTCCATGATACACTTTGACATCTGTGCGATTTGCCATATAAGCTATGTTTCGGTTGTTCACAAATGTTTTTGATTCTTCAACGTTTCCACACACAGCAGAGATTCCCTTAATGTCTAAAGACTCTAGCTTAAACGCCGCAAGGAGTGCTACAGCATCATCGATACCACAATCGGAATCGATCCAAACAGGTTTTCTCTTCATTATGCTAACTCCTTTTCTTTTGAATAAAAACGACAACACTCGACAAGTATCTCAATAAATTTCTCACGATCAATGTCAACTGCTACTTTTACATTCGGTTCTTTGTTCTTGCTTCCATAATAGTCAGGGATGGTTGCTCCCCTACAATATTGACCCGATAGTTCAACTTCAACATACAATTCTTTAAACTCAAAAAGTTCAGGATAAATAACTGTTAAAACTGCACAAGGATCATGAAGGGTTGCCCCTTGCCACCCTAAACTCAATAAATGTTTCATAAAGAAATCAAACCACCCTGCAACTACATCCGCAACAGGATTTCCTATTTTTCGAATTCGTTCGTATTCTTCTGGATAACAAAGTGCTTTCTCTGTCACATCCAGACTACTCATAATTACTGGTACACCCGAACGCATCACAATATCGAGAGCTTCAGGATCAACTATAACATTAAATTCAGCTGCACTCGACCAGTTTCCACCACGAAGACCACCACCCATTATCGAAATACATTTAATTTTCTCTTTAAGTTCTGGATTCGCTAATAACAAAGAAGCAACATTTGTCGTTGGACCTGTCGCAATAATTACCACAGGTTCATCACTCTCTCTAAGAGTTTTTGCCATTAATTCTGAAGCTGAAAATGCTTCAATATCTCTTATAGGTTCTGGTAGCTCTGGTCCATCTAATCCCGATTCTCCATGAAAGTTTGGAGCGGTAATCAAGTTTCCTAGCAAAGGAACTGGTCTTCCTTTAGCAATGGGAACATCCAACCCAATTAAGGCACTAATTCTTCTTGCATTGGTTGTTGTTTTTTCTAATGTTTGATTACCAGCAACAGTTGTAATTGCTTTAATATCAAAGGCTTCAAGAGCTCTTGCCATAACCCATGCAATAGCATCATCATGACCTGGATCTCCATCCAGAATAACCGGTATTTTCTTTTTCACTAAATTGTCTCA
>JAAYEW010000063.1 GCA_012728555.1 Erysipelothrix sp. | reverse complement strand
GGATTCTCGCAAGCTTCCCAGATTCATAAGAAGGATGGTCACATCAAGAACCAATCTCGGTATATTGATCACAAACGATTTAATAATTCATTCATGTTGCATGCGTCAACAAGTCCTTTTTATCCGTTGTATTCTACTTTAGATGTGAATGCTCGGATGCAAGATGGAGAAGCTGGAAAACGGTTGTGGGCCGATTGTGTCATTTTGGGGATTGAATCAAGAAAAGCAGTGATTAAGAACTGTTCTTTATTAAAACCCTTTATTCCCCCTGTTGTGAATGGTAAAAACTGGGAAGATTACCAGACGGACGTGATTGCCAATAGCCTTGATTTCTTTCGATTTGTTCCCAATGAAAGATGGCACGGCTTTGATGGATATGGAGATAATCAATATTTTGTTGATCCCAACAAATTCATGCTAAGTACTCCTGGAATTAATGCTGAATCCGGTGAGTACGAAGACTTTGGTATCCCTGCTACGATTTTGGCGAGTTATTTAAGAGAAGTGGGGATTATTCCAGAGAAAAACGACCTGAATTCGATTTTATTTTTACTGACGCCTGCAGAAACAATCACTAAAATGGAAAGTCTTGTGGCGCAACTGGTGCGCTTTGAACAACTAGTGATTCAAGATGCCCCCTTATCACAAGTGCTTCCGGCTTTGTATAAAAAGAACATTCATCGTTATCGTAAATACTCGATTCGTCAATTGTGTCAAGAGATGCATGATTTCTATAAACGCCACGATGCTAAAACGTATCAACAACGTTTATTTAGAGCAGCGTACTTTCCAAAAAACGGTCAACTGGATTCAGCCTCTTCTAAGGTATTTACAGCACAAGATGCTAAATGGGCACTCGTTCGCAATCAAGGAAAACTCGTCGCTGTTGAGGATATCGTTGGTGAGATTGCTTTAGAAGGTGCACTTGCTTATCCTCCGGGGGTGTATTGTGTTGTTGCTGGTGAAGTCTGGAGTGAAACCGCACAACAGTATTTCTTAATGTTGCTAGAGGGAATTAATCAATTTCCTGGTTTTACCACTGAAGTTCAAGGTGTCTACTTGGAGAAAGAACAAGACATTATCCGAGCGTATGGCTATGTGTTGGATAAAGCGGCTTTAGAAGTAGATAACTGACAAAATAATCAAAACCCTAGATCTTCTTAATAAAGAAAACCTAGGGTTTTTTGTTGACAACAAGACTTCCAACTAACTTGTGAGTTGTCTTTTATCTTTTTCGATGGATTGAAGAGCTTCCGTTTTACTTCCAGTAGTGGATCGAATTGAGAACGCAATATTGACAATATGATCGGATACTCTTTGTAAATGGAATAAGACAGAATAGATACTCTTTGACAATTCGACCGGATACATGCCTGAGTTGAGTCGAATGACATGGGCATCGCGCGTTTCACTAATTAGTAGTTCAATGGTTTTATGAAGAACAGAAATCTCCTTAAACTGAAGGACACTGCGTGTTGAGAACGTGTTGATTCCGATTGAGAAGAGTTCCGAAATGTGTTGATAAATCCGAGTCAGCTCCTCTTTGGTTTGTTCCATAAACTTGAGTTCCTTTGTTTTCATATCGTTGGCTTCTTTCACTAAAAGAACCGCATAATCCCCTAAACGCTCGATATCATTGGTCACATGGTGCAGTCCTCCAATGAGCTCTTCATCGGCTGTTGTTTTGGTGACAGAAGAGATTCGGATTAAGAAACCTGTTATTTTATTGGTTAAGAAGTCAATTCGATATTCAGAATCTGCAATCTTCTTACTATCACTCATATCGCCACTAATCAGCGAATCAAAGGAGCGATTTAAATTGTCCTTTGCGAGCTGTGCCATATCGATCAACTCTCTTAATGTCTGTTCAATGGCTACGGCTGGTGTTTGTAAGAACCGTTCTTCAATGTAGGACATTTCTTCTAGCACCAGTTGTTTGTCTTTAATTGTTTTGGTTACAAAGTTAACTAATGTATCTAAAAATACTAACAAAACTAATGTATACAGTATATTGTAAATCATGTTAAAAGCAGCAAGGCTGAACTGAGGACGCCCTGGAAACAGTTGATTAAAGAAGTTAACAATTGGTAATCTGAACACGATGAGAACCGCTGTAAACACAATTCCACCAAGAATGCTTGTAAGAACATGGAACAAAGCAATCCGCTTGCCATTAGCGTTGGTAGTTAAGGATGCCATGATTCCGTCACTGCAGGTTCCAATGTTAGCACCAATCATTAAGAAGAAGGATTGATCAATGTTGCTAATAACGCCTGTTGCTAAGAAGGCAATAAAGACCCCTGATGCAGCACTCGATGACTGAATAATTGCTGCGAACAAGATTCCCAAAATAACTAGCAAGATTGGGTTTTGCATAATCTGATATTGAAATAGTTTTGAAAGTTGCACACTGAGGACAGAATCCGCTCCTCCAATGGCCATTTCCATCACTTCTAAACCAATGAATAACATTCCAAATCCGATTAAAAAGGGTGCTATCTTATTGAGTACTTGATTATTGGTTGTAAAAACAATCATGACACCAACAAAGGCTACTGCCGCAAAGACGGAGCTGATACTGAAACCACCTTTACTAATGCCTGATAACGCAAAAATAACAGCGGACACTGTCGTTCCTACTTTGGCTCCTAAGATAAAGCCTGATCCTTGTTTGACCGTCACTATGTTGGCATGAGCAAGGCCAATGGTCATGATGGACGAAGCAGAGGACGATTGAACAATCATGGTGGCAATAATTCCGATAAAATAGTTAATCACTCTATTTTTGTTCATCTTTCTGAAAAGTGTCCTGATTCCTGAGCCGGCACTTCTTTCTAGACCGGTACTCATTTGTTTCATCCCAAACATGAAGACAGCAACACCGCCCAACATCATTAACAAATTCATTGCAATTTCCATCATCTAATCCTCTTATCGCTATCGACGACCTGAAACTTTCCTTACATAGTGTACATCATCCAGAACACGTTTGTCTATTGTCACTTGTCAGATATTCATTGTTTTTTTTGACGAATGTTTAAAAAAAAGACGACTCCTCGTCTTTCTCTTTACTGAATCCTTGTTGTCTTTTTTATAACACTAGGACTTTGGTCTATTGGTTTAAACAAAGTCTTATTCTTGTTTATGTACACCTAGCTACCAAACGAATCACTCTTTTGAAGATCGGTTTGTGAAAAGGTATTGTCAAAGTTAAATCGTTGATAATACTCTTCAAAATCGTTTGGTAGTAGAGGTTTGCTGAAGTAATAGCCTTGGACTTCATCGCAGTTCAATTCTCTAAGAATCAGAAGTTGTTTTTCTGTTTCAACACCTTCCGCAACAACTTTTTTACCAAAGTTGTGTGAATAATTAACAAAAAGTCTAATAAATTCCTTTATTTCTTGTTGTTCGATGCGATCAACAAAGTACTTGTCTATTTTGATGATATCGTATGGTATTTTTACAATACTCATG
>JAAYEW010000062.1 GCA_012728555.1 Erysipelothrix sp. | reverse complement strand
TTTTAGGTCTTGCGATCCAAAAACATTTTATTGTCATTTATCACATGGGACTCTACTTGGACAGTGATTTAAAAGAGTGGTTTGAAACAGAATACAAATAAGTTGTCCCAACGAAACTGGACCTGGGGAAAAGTTGTTTACGACTCAAAAATCCACAGCATATACCGTATCCATTAATTAGAGAACTTATCCAAAAAATGAGCGCAAAGGAGTATATCATTCTTTATGAGAACCAACATCGATAAAGTCTTTAAGGACCTAGAAACTCAAGGGAATCAGAAACGTATCGACTTCAATCAAAAAAGAGGGTGGACAGGTCCACAATACGGACTCAATTTAGGTCAACTGCGTTCTTATGCTAAAAAACACAAACAAGATCATGAACTTGCTTGTGAGCTTGTAACCTCAGATAATCTTGATGTTTTAATATTATCCTATATGATAATGGAACCCAAACAGTTATCATTACTAGAAATTGAAGCGTATTTACCAAGTTATCCGCAACTAGTGGATGAGTACGTTCATCAAGTTGTATCCAAAACGAGTCACCTTAAATCGTTAAGCCTGAGCTGGATTTACAATCAAAAAGAAAACTATCGCCAAGCTGGATGGAAGGGAATTGTTCACTTGGTTGAGACACATTCACTTGGTGAGGATGAACTCAATGAACTCTTGGATAAGATTTATATAGAGCTTTCTGATGCAAAAGGAGCAACTCAATTCAACATGAACCATGCATTAGCTCAAATTGGAATTGAAAACGAAACTCTCAGGTCAAGAGCAAGAACAATTGCAACGGAATTAGCCGTTTATAAAGAGATGAAAGTTGCTAGGGGTTGCACATCACCTTATGCAATTGAATGGATAGATGTCATCTTAAAAAAGCGATCGGAATAAATCCAATCGCTTTTTGTTAGTAGGCGGTAAAGGACCACCAAATATTTTTGCCATCGTAATAATTAACAACCGTGGCTCTTGAAGCAGTAGCATCCAAGAGTTCTTTGTTGTGAGGAGCTGAATTTTTCCAAGCGGTCACAACTCTTGAAGCATACGAGTAACCTCTAGCAATGTTGCTGTTAAAACCACCTGGAACATGAGATGCCCAAATATCATTGGTAATGTACCATTTTAAAGAGACTTGAATCATTTGTTCGCGTGCTTTCGCTAAATCACTTTGTGGTCCCATCACTAAGGCTTTGTATCCTTTTGAGACCCGGTATTCATTAATTAATTGTAACGCTTCAATTGCTTTTTCTGAATCAAAGCTTCCATTTGAAGGGGTTGTTGCAACAGTTTTTGTCCCAATGGTGTGAATAGCGTCAATTGGCTCTTTCGTGATTATCTCACTGGTTGACAAGACACTGGTCGCCCCAGTCTTAGAATTGACCGTATAAGTCGTTGTCACTTTCTTCTCACCATTTTGACCTGGAGTCACATGATCAAGTTCTTCACGAGTCTTGGTTTGGTCGTAAACTACTTTGGTCTTGTAGGGAATGGCAACGGTCTTAACTGTTGG
>JAAYEW010000061.1 GCA_012728555.1 Erysipelothrix sp. | reverse complement strand
GTTTACTACGATCGGACTTGTAGTGATACTTTCCAAAACCAATCATCGAATCGCCCCACTTTTTAGCAGGCTAACCAGTCACTGATTACATCAATTCGATCAATCTTAAACTATCATTAATTTTTTGTTTGTCACTGGTGTATTGATTAATAAACTCGTAGACATCACTGTCTTGTTGTTTTGTTTTAAGTTCTACCATTTATTCTCTTTTCTATCTCCAAAATTTTGAGTGATTTTTCTTAGTCTCAATATTATAAGCAACAATCCGTTTTAACAACTCGAGATCTACCTCATCGCTCCACTTAATCCTAAAGAGCTCTTGGGTGTAGCTATATCCTGCTTTTTCAATCTCATCTTTAAACTGTTGAATAACAGCTGCTTCAGGGGCAACTGCCAGATGTGCTTTAGCAACACTGAACGCCATAATAAAGGTGCCCTGATCGATAAACATCGGTTGATTCCATTTCACATCCATATCCAGATGTATAAAGGATTCATGAATACTCTTGATAATCGACTCGAATCGTTTCCTTTTAGTTGTATCCTCTATTGTACTTAAAAATTGTTTGACTTTGTCCATTGGTACCTCTTTGCACCAAGTATACACTAGTAAAGAAAGACAAGTTACTTTTACGCTACCTTACTTTTAATCAGCAACCTCTTGAACGATGAATCAATTAAGATAGCACCTAAAGGGGCAGTCAGTAATATCGAAACAACAGCAATGGTCAAAATGATTTCTCCAGACGAAAGTCCCATTGCCAGTGGTAAGCCCCCTATCGCTGCTTGTACAGTTGCTTTTGGAATATACGCAAACCCAGTAAACAGACGTTCTTTTTTGTTTAGATTGGTTCTGATTAGACTTATCGCCACTCCTACCATTCGAAACAAAGTAACACTAAACACCAACACAATCGATTGAAGTCCTGCATTGAATGAGTACCCAATGTTCACGCTTGCCCCGACTAAAACAAAAAGAAGAACTTCGGCCGCAAACCACAATTTTGAGAATTTGCCTGACAATCGTTTTGAAACAATCCGCTTTTGTTGATGAATCGCTGCTCCTAATGCCATAACAGCCAGCAATCCACTGAAACCAACAATTGAACTGACTGCTTGTTCAAACGAGACTAACAAAAAAGAAACCGATAAAATAATAATTACTTTTCCTGTATCACGAATATGAAACTTCGTAAATAAAAAGGACAAGCCCAGACCTGCCACAACTCCAACCAGAAGTCCAAGTAGAATTGAGGATGGTATTGTTAACCAATTAAAGTTTGATAGTGATCCACTTTGTGAAAGAGTGCTTAACGCTGTAAAAAGAACGATGACAAAAACATCATCAACAGAAGCTCCTGCCATGATCATTTGAGGAATACTCTTTTTTGTCCCATAACCACTTTCCATTAATTTCAACATGCTAGGTACAATCACCGCTGGTGACACAGCAGCAACAACACTTCCCATCACCGCAGCATCCAGAAGTGAAATACCGAGTAGTTTTGGTGCTAACAACAGCATCCCTACAATTTCAAAGAGGGCTGGAACAAAACATAACAAGATGGCTGGTCTTCCTACTTTCTTTAAATCGTTTCCATCCAGATTGAGGCCAGCTCTTACTAGAATAATAATCAAGGCAATTTGTCGAAGCTCAGTTGAGACATCTAAAATCGTCGAATCCAACAGATTGAGTCCATTTGGACCCAACAACATCCCTGTTAATAGCATCCCCAATAGTTTGGGTAGTTTAAATCGTTCAGCGATGTTTCCTAAAGTCATTCCAATCAGAAAGATTAATGCAAGCGATAATAACATAAGTTTCTCTTTTCTATCATAAAAAAAGCCAACAATCCCGCGAAAAAAGTCGCAGAAGTCATTAGCTTAGTCAGCGGTTTTGGTTGTTAACCAAGGGAGCACTTCATTCCCTTTAGAAGAATATAAGAAGATAGCGGTTTTGTCAAGAGTCACTCACGACCTTATAGTCGATGTCTTTTATAAAACCACACCTTCACAATTTCGGTTGTTAAAATATACAACCCAGTAATAATAAGAAGGATCAAGAGCAGTCCTAAATCGATCGGTTGAAGATTAAACAGGGTTTGAAATGGCGTATATGGTAAAAGGATAGTGACTACCGCAACAATCAGGGATGTCAATAATAGAAGTGGTGCTGGCTTACTTTTAAAGAAAGGTTTCTGAGTCCTCATTACCAGTAGTACCATGAGTTCAGTAAAGATAGAAACCGTAAACCAACTGCTTTGAAACAGCGTTTGATTAGCCCTCATTCCAAAAAACAACACCACAAAGGTCAAATAATCAAAAAGTGAACTAATCAGACCAAAAGTCATCATGAAATCGCGAATAAAATGGATATTCCAACGATGCGGTTGAGCTATCATGTCATCATCCACAGCATCACTGGCCAACATCAATGCAGGTATATCACTCAAGAAATTAATGAGGAGAATTTGTTTTGGCAACAACGGTAGAAATGGTAAAAACAAAACAGCTCCTGCCATACTAAACATGTTACCAAAATTGGCACTGGTGGTGATGTACACATATTTTAGGGTGTTGGCAAAGGTCTTTCGTCCTAAGATGATCCCTTGTTTTAACACTGCCAAACTCTTTTCTAGAAGCACAAAATCAGCTGCTTCTTTGGCAACATCGACCGCCGTATTCACCGAGATACTGACATCGGCAGCACGAAGCGCCAACGCATCATTGATGCCATCACCCATATACCCCACCACATGATTTCTCTTTTTGGAAGCCAGAATAATTCTCTCTTTTTGTGAAGGATCAACATCCACAAACAGACTGATTGCATCAATCCTATTCAATAATTCATCATCGCTCAGTTGATTGAGATCTTGACCATTCAAAACACTCTTCACGGTTAGCTGAATCGTCTTTGCGGTATGCAAAGCCACCCATTGATTGTCCCCTGTAATGATTCGAAGATCAACCCCTAAACGATTGAGATCGTTGATGATTTCAATCACTTCTTCTTTTGGCGGATCATAAAACAGTAAGAAGCCACAAAAGATTAAATCAGACTCATCACTCACTGGATACTGTTGTTTCTTTTCAACCTCTTTACACGCCACCCCTAACACTCGATACCCTTGATCGCTGTAGCTTTTCATCCGCTCATAAATTGAATCCCTATCTTCTGGTTGAAGAGCAGCAACACGGTCATTAATTTGAATGTGTTGACACTGTTGAAGCACTTTCTCCAAAGCTCCTTTGGTTATCATGTTACAGGATTGCTGTTGGTTGATAATGATACTAAGTCGTTTACGCTTAAAATCATACGGGATTTCATCTTGTTTTGAGATTGAGCTAACCTCCAGGGTTTGTTTACTTAAGATTGCTTGATCCAAAGCATTGACCATTCCAGTTTGAAAATAAGCATTCAGATAGGCATAGCGAAACACCGAAAGCGAAGGATTTCCTTTTGCATCGAGTGCCTCATCCAGTTTCAAAACACCTTCTGTTAGGGTCCCTGTTTTATCGGTATACAAGATATCCATGCTCCCAAAATTTTCAATTGCACTTAGATGACGGACAATTACCCCTGATTTGGCCATTAAACGTGAGCCAGAAGACAAGGTAATGTTGATAATGGCCGGTAACAATTGTGGTGTAATCCCAACAGCCAATGCCACAGAAAACAATAAAGAATCAATCAGTGGTCGTTTCGCAAGAAAGTTGATCACAAAGACCAGGATGGCTAAAAAAACCATGATTTTGGTTAACAAGTATCCAAAGTGGCGAATACCCTTTTGGAAATCATTTTCCAAAGGTCGACTGCTCAAACTCTTTGCGATTTGACCTAACTCTGTCTTATTCCCAATGGCAGTCACCACGATAGTGGCACTACCACTAATGACTGTGGTGCCCGCATAGACACAATTTTGACGATTCGCCAAAACAGTTTCTGGATTGCTTGGTATCGTATTTTTCTCAATTGGAAGTGCTTCACCCGTTAAGCTAGACTGATTCACAAGAAAATCATCACACTCTAAAACAAGTCCATCCGCTGGAATTAAACTTCCAGCTGACAACACGACAATATCTCCTATAACAAGTTGAGTGGAAGCAATGGTCACGGGTTGGTTGTTACGAATCACTCGTGATTGCTGTTGGATCTTCTGTGTAAGTTTACTGATCACATCGTTTGCTCGATACTCTTGAATAAAACTCAACACAACACTTGCTAAAACAATCGCAAGAATAATAAGAGAATCAGTGAACGCCCCGGTTAGACTGGAGATTGTAATTGCGACAATCAAGATCATCAGGATTGGATTATTCAATTGGTTGATAAAAAGCAAGAATGGAGTCGCCTTGGATTTGGTACTCAAGATGTTGTATCCAAACTGTTTTTGACGCGTAGTAACTTCCTGTTGGCTCAGTCCATTTAAAGACGTATCGTACTCATAAAGTGCTTGCTTAGTACTAAAACTCCAACTCTTCTTATCTTCTAAAGAAATCATCTTGATTCCTCCTTTTTATATCAGTTCCTTGAGGATTGAATCTTCTTTTTTACAGCTTTATCATACACCTAACAATCATAAAAATGGTATTTTCATTCACTGAAGCGATAAAAAAACTTACCCCAATATCAATTGGGATAAGTCACTGTTTTTTGTTACTTTACTTTTGTTTTTTTGATGTCATAACCCATGATCGTAATGGCTTTTTCAATCGCCTCTATCGATACCTTGTCTTCATCAAAGTTCAGTTTCACTTTACTAGTATTAAAGGATACCGACGCACTGTCATGATCAATCCCCTCTACTTTCTTAAGTGCTCCTTCGATTTTTTGTAAACACGATGGACATGTTAAAGTTTCTAATTGGATTGTTGCTGATTTCATAATTTAATCTCCTCCCATAAATTTCATTCATTTATTACCTTCTAGTATAATATTACCATATTTGATTTATTAAAACTTTGACCTAGCTCAATTTTGGGTTTATATTTTTATCTTAGTTTATATTTTAATAATCTCATACCGTTTAGGATTACAACTAAGATACTACCTTCATGGACTAACATTCCAATGGACATATTCATCCAATCACTAAATAGTACACTTGCTAATAATACTAATACTACTCCTACTGCTATTAAGATGTTCTGCATCATGTTTCTTGCTGTTGCTTTTACTAGTCCTAATGCGTGTGGTAATTTACTGAAATCTGAATTCATTAGTACTACATCTGATGTTTCTATGGCTACGTCTGTTCCACTTCCCATGGCTATTCCTATTTGTGCTAGGGCTAGGGATGGACTGTCGTTTACCCCATCTCCTACGAATGCTACTATTTGGCCTTTTTCTTCTATTAACATTTTTACATATTCAGATTTATGCTCTGGCAACATATGCCCATGAGCTTCAGTTAGGCCTAGTTCTTTACTTACTACGTCTACTGTTCCTTGATTATCTCCTGATAGCATTACTAGGTTTTTTACTCCTAATTTCTTTAATCTTTGTAAATCTTCTTTTACTCCTGGACGTATCTGGTCTTTTACTCCCATTAATACTTTTAGTTGACCATCTACTGATGTTATTACTAATGAGTTTCCTTCCTTTTCAAAGCGTCTTATGTCTTCTCTTGCTTTTTCGGTTAATTCTACATTTTCTTGTTCCATTAAGGCCACATTTCCAACTGCCACTCTTTTACCATTTACCCTAGCTACTATTCCTCCACCCTTCACTACTTCTGTATCACTTACTTCAGAAAACTCTGCTTCTCCTATTTCTTCTAATACTGCTTTTGCTAATGG
>JAAYEW010000005.1 GCA_012728555.1 Erysipelothrix sp. | reverse complement strand
GCTATAATTGCTAATGTTTCCAGCGCAGATTGAGAGAGTTGTTTTACTTTAGAAATGTTCAGAAACCTTGAGATTGATTCAAAACAAACTGGTTTTGTTACAAAATGATATTTCTTTCCATAGTCAACAAGAAGTAAACTTGAATCGGAATTTTCATGATAAGATATTAAATTATCTAGTTCACTTTGAACCTGTTCTAAATCAGCTTTTAAAATATCATTAATCTGTTCAAGTGTAATTCCTTCATCTCCAGCAATAAAAATTAGTCCTTCTATTTGTTGTCGTAAATTTATCATTCAATCCCCTTTAAATATATTTGCTCATGATTTACGCTAAAAGCTAGCTCGCGCATGCGAATCATATCTAGCACAGCTAAAAATGTTACAATTTGATACTCTATTAAATTACTTTCTAACAATAAAGATTCAAGTGAAAATGTTTCTTTGTATTTTTCTAAAAATCTTCTCAATTCATCAATTCGATCATCAACAGAGAACTCTTTTTGATAGAGCACCCGAGTTTGTAAGTTTGATTGTTGATGTCGAATAAGGACTTTGGTCATTGCTTTAATTAAATCGTAAATGTCATGATCAAAAACTGCGTCAATCTGTAATTCCTTTTGAATTGAAGTTATTTTGCTTGGTAAGTTAACTAAATTTTGTCTTTGTATGTATCGTTCAGATAATTCAATGGACACCTCTTTATAACGTTGATACTCTATCAATCGAGCTACTAAAGAACTAGGATCATTTATATCATCACTTATGTCAAGTTCACTCTTGTCTCTTGGTAGAAGCTTTTTACTTTTATATTCAATTAAACCTGCCATTTCGCTTAAATATTCTGAAGCAACTTGTAAATTATTTTCTTTCATTTCTGCAATATAATCAATGTATTGATTCGTTAATGCAACAAGATCAAGATCAAACAAATCAAGCTTATTTTCTTTAATAAGAAACAACATTAAATCAAGAGGACCTTCAAATTCTTCAATTTTTATTGAAAAACTCATTAATCAATAACCTTTAATATTAATGGATCAGTTTCTTTAATGGTATTTTCTATCACATAACTATCGTGGGCCATTCTAATCAGTTGCTCAGTTAAGTCTTTGTCATGATAGATTTTTATAATTGGTTCTCCAATTTGTACTTTTTGCCCAGTCTTAGCAACTAGTTCAAGACCAACAGCATAATTGATAACATCATCTTTTGTTTGACGTCCACCACCCAAAAGCATTGATAAATGACCAAGTTGTTCAGTTTTAATTTCATTGATGAACCCGGATTTTTCACTGTTGAGTTCTGTTACATATTTAGATTGTGGTAATTTACTTAAATCCTTTATGACCTCTATATTACCTTTTTGGGCACTAATCCATTCTAAAAGCTTTGCATACGCTTCTCCTGATTGAAGTTTCTGTTGAGCAAGCTTGTATCCTTCTTCATAGTTACTAACGACCTTTGCTTGTGTGAGCATAATAGACGCTGCATCTAAACAAAGCTCTTTAAAGTCTTTTGGACCTTTATTTTGAAGTGTCAATACAGCTTCCTTAATCTCTAGTGCATTTCCAATTGTGCTTCCAAGTGGTTGATTCATGTTAGAAAGAATAGCACGCACATCCTTATTCAGATGTCTTCCTATTTCAATCATAGCTTCAGAAAGTGCTGTCGCTTGTTCAATGGTTTTCATGAAAGCACCATCACCAACTTTGACATCTAACAAAATTGTATCTGTCGAAGCAGCGAGTTTTTTCGACATGATACTTGATGCAATTAAAGGAATCGACTGCACAGTTGATGTAACATCACGCAATGCATAAAGGGTTTTGTCTGCTGGAACTAAATTTGCTGTTTGCCCAATAATTGAGCAACCAACGGTGTTAACAACATCAACAAATTCATCATTGTCAAGAAATATATCAAATCCTTCAATTGATTCTAATTTATCAAGAGTTCCCCCTGTATGGCCAAGACCTCGTCCACTCATTTTTGCTACTTTTACACCACAAGAAGCAACTAGAGGTGTTAGAACAATACTAGTCTTATCACCTACTCCTCCTGTGGAGTGTTTATCTACTTTTATGCCACCAATCTGACTTAAATCAAGGATATCACCCGATTTCATCATAGCTTCTGTTAAATCAGCCACTTCTTTTGTCTCCATTGAATTTAAAACGATTGCCATCAACAGAGCTGAACTTTGATAATCAGGGATACTCTTGTTGACAATCCCATCAATCCAGAATTGAATTTCTTCTGTACTTAAAACTTGTTTATCGCGTTTTTTAGCGATTATTTCGATCATATTCATTGTTATAATCCTTTCTAATATATACCTCTAAAGTGAAAGTATTCATTGTGTAAGTTATTAATTCATACATAGATTTGCAAAAGTATGGAAAGAATGTATCAGCATTTCCATCATAATTAATTCGAGAAATTAACAAAATATTACAATATTTAAGAGCTTGTTCATAAATTTGTTGACCCCCCGCAATAAAAAACAGTTCATCATCATTTTTATGTTGTACTAAAAAGCTATCAAAATCTGTTATTGTATTTAATTCATTGCTTTTTTTGGAAACTATATAGATTTCTCTGCCTGTGAGTTTTGGCATTTCTAAATAAGTTTTTCTTCCAAAAACAACTTTGTTGTTAAGTGTCATTTCTTTAAAGAATTGCAGGTCTTCTTTGTTTCTCCACGTCATTTTACCTTCTAAACCAATTTGATTTTGGTTTCCCACTGCAGCAATCAATACTAACATTAGACAGAAATCTCGGCTTTGATAGTTGGATGACTCAGGTAATTTGTAATTTCGATATCTTCAAAAGAATAGTCGTCAATTTTTTTGTGATGATTCTTAATGACAAGTTGAGAAAGAGGCATTGGATCCCTAGTTAATTGCAAATTTACTTGATCAAAGTGATTTCTGTAGATGTGAGCGTCTCCTAAAGTGTGAACAAAATCTCCTACTTCTAACCCAGCAATGTCTGCAATCAAATGTGTTAACAATGCATAACTAGCAATATTAAATGGAACACCTAAAAAAATATCTGCAGATCGTTGATACAATTGACAACTTAATTTATTGTTTGCTACATAAAATTGCATAAGAAGATGACATGGTGGAAGAGCCATTTGATTTATTTCAGAAGGATTCCAAGCACTTAAAATGTGTCTGCGTGAATTCGGGTTGGTCTTAATGCCTTCAATCAATTCTTGAAGTTGATCAACACCATTGAAATCACGCCATTGCTTTCCATAAACAGGACCTAATTCTCCATGTATTTTAGCAAATTCTTCATCAAGTTTTATTTTTTCGAGATACTCATCCATCGTTTCATTCATATAATCATTCGAATTTACGTAACGTTCATAAGCCCACTCGTTCCATATTCTTACATTATTGATTACTAAAGGTCGAATATTAGTACTCCCACTTATGAACCAAAAGAGTTCATGGAAGATTGCACGATAATACATCTTTTTAGTTGTTAATAGAGGAAACCCTTTTGATAAATCAAATCGCATTTGATAACCAAAAAGAGATCGAGTACCTGTATTAGTACGGTCACTTTTATCGATTCCTTCGTTCATAACTTTTTGACATAACTCTAAATATTCTTTCATAATATCACCGATTTAATTATAACATAAAAAAAGAAGGGATTACCCTTCTCTTGTTTCTAAAATGGATATCTTTTCTGCAACAATTTCAGCTGCATAGACTGGTCCATTTTCATTAATTTCCAGTCTTTTGGGTTGCAGACGACCCCGAATACCTAAAAGCTGACCTTCTTCACATACAGAGATAATGGTATCAGCAATTCCGCGCCAAATAATACATTCGTAGAGTTCTTTTTCAATTGAACCATCTTCATTACGAAAGTTTTTCTCAGCTTCTACAATAAATCGATACTGCTTCTTTCCGTTTTTTAACTCTTCCAATTCAGGATATTTTTTAAGTACACCTACTAAAGTCAATGAATTCATTTGCCTCTCCTTTCTATAATATTTAAATAGCTTAACAGTGGTTATTTTAACACACTAAACTCCAATATACAACAATTATTTACAATTTAGTGAATATATTCATAAATTAGCTACAAAAGCTATCAAATATCACTATTTTATTTGTAAACATATGTGTAAGTCCTAGACATTTGAGCGTCTTAATTTCTTATTAAAATATTACTTGATATAATAAATTTGGAGGATTTTTATGCACCCTTTTGATAAGCTAAATCAAAAAGAACAAAGTCTACGGATAAAAGAAATTGCTGCTGTGTTCTTAAAGTTAGGTTTTTTTGCTTATGGAGGACCCGTAGCTCATATTGCCATGATGAATGAGGAACTAGTTAACAAAAGAAAATGGCTAACTAATGAACATTTTCTAGACTTACTGAGTGCTTCAAACTTGATTCCTGGTCCAAATTCAACAGAACTAGCTATCTCAATTGGCTATGATCGTGGCAAAACAAAAGGGTTAATTGTAGCGGGAGTTACATTTATTCTTCCAGCATTTCTTATCGTTTTGGTATTTGCTTACGTTTACTCACGCTACTCAACAGTGCCGCAACTTCAATCCGTATTGCAAGCAATGACACCTGTCATTATAGCAATCATTATGAATGCACTTTATAAATTATTTAAATCTATTATTAAAAAATCAACTTATTTAATACTGTTAGTTGGACTATCACTTCTGTCTTTATTAAGGGTAGACGAGATTGCTGTATTAGCATTAGGAGCATTCATTGTGTTTTTAGTAGAACACTTTCATAAAAAAACAATGTCAATCTCTTTTCCTATACTAACAGTAATTTTACAAAGTGAAATATTCTTAAAATTTTTAAAAATCGGTTCGATTTTATATGGTTCTGGTTATGTCTTAATTGCTTATTTAGAACGAGACTTTGTTTCCCAAGGACTATTAACTTCACAGCAGTTATTAGATGCTGTTACAGTTGGACAAATGACTCCTGGACCAGTATTTACTACCGCAACCTTTATTGGTTACCAACTCGGTGGTGTTATTGGAGCAATCCTTGGAACAATTGGTATTTTTCTACCTTCCTTCATTTTAGTGAGTTTCTTAGTAAGAATTACTAAGTTTGCTAGAAATTCAAAATACTTTTCAAGTTTTTTAAATGGTATCAATATCGCTAGTTTGGCCTTGATGTTAACGACAGTTATCAACTTATCAATTGGAACATTAACTTCAACTATCTCTATCGCAATTTTTACAGTCAGTCTTTTCGTTATTTTTAAAACAAAAATTAATACCATGTATTTATTAATTGTAGCTGCTTTTGTGGGGATATTTATTTGATAAAAAAAGGCGGTTTAATCGCCTTTTTTATTAGAAATAATTATTTTACTTTTGTTTGTAAAATCGAAATGTTGGAGTGCATCCTCTAAATCACTCACCTCGATTGATTCAACCATTTGGATTAATTCAAAGAGATTGGTTCCTAATTGATGAGCCTTCGCATTATCTATTGCGACTGATTCGAAATCCCCTAAATCAGAAATATTTTGTCCAAGATATCTCTTTTTTAATAGTGTTAAGTTATCCGAATCAATTGTTAATGATTTAAGTTTTTCAGTAATGAATTCTTCAAATACATCCATTGATTCTCCTTCACTGCTAAATTGAATAAATCCATAATCAATGCCGTATTCAGAACTCGAACTAAAAGAGTCGTTAATTAAGCCGTTATCTAAATAACTTTGAAAGGTGTCTTCTAAACTAGAAAAATTCATATCCAATATTAATCGGGTGATTAAAGATAATCGAAAATTCTCGAGTGGAGTTGATCCAAAGTTGTTTTGCTTGTAAGTGATAGCATTTTTTTGTCTGTTAACATTCATTATATAGTGTTCATAAGTACTTTGAACTTCTTTGGGTTCAATAATTTTCAATGGTTCAACAACTATTGCTGGTTCAAAAGATTTGTTTTGTTGATTCTTCTTTACAATTTCTAATACTTCCAAAGGATCTAAAGAAGTGGCAATTGATAATATCATTTGTGATGGATGATAGTTTGCATAATACGCTTTTTCAAGTTCATCTTTTGTTATTGCATTTACTGATTCAACACTTCCTGCTATATCATATTTAAGGCCGTGATGATGATAGAGTGCATCAAATGATTTCATTACCATTTGAAAATTGGGAATCTCTTGATACATTTTTAATTCTTCAATTATAATTCCTTTTTCTTTTTCAACACTTTGATGAGTTAAATCAACTGATTGAACAAAATCTAAAAGTAAATTCAATGGTTTATCTAGCGGAAATGTTGTTGAGAAGTAGTAATTTGTTTCTTGATATGAAGTGTATGCATTCGCATTAGCTCCAAGATTTGTGAACATTGATAATACATCCATCTCTTGTTTTTCAAAGAGTTTGTGCTCTAGAAAATGTGCTAGTCCAGCATTCCAAGTAATTTCTTTTCCATTTATTTTCTGGTGAAGATCAATAGCACCAAAAGAGGTAGAGAGCACACAAACTGATTGTCTAAAGTTCGGTTTATGGGCAATGTATACAGTTAAACCATTTTCCAGTATTGTTGAATATATGGTCTCATTAAATCTCTTATTCGTTAACTGCTTCATCGCTATTTCCTTTCAAAGTATAAGTTAATACAAGTTCAATATCTTTAACTGCTTCAATAATCATTTCTTTAGTAACTTCATTATATTTAGATACTAAATAGTCAATTTTCTTTGGGTTGTTTAGCATTCTGGCATCGGATACAAACGATAAGATTGAGAACTCATCATCTTCGATACTATCAAAATTTGAGAGCATCAGTTGCTTAGCACCATCAATTAATGCTTCTTCAAAATCCCCTCCTTTTAATCGCTGAACTTGTTTGGTAATCAGGTCAATAGCGCGAAGCACGTTTTTTTCATCCAGAGAAGTAGTAATTAACATCAAACCATTAAAAGCAACGATACTACTAGAAATATTATAACAAAGAGAAGCTTTTTCTCGAACTTCTTGAAACAACAAAGATGTTGGAAGTTGACCCAAGATTAAACTCGCTAATCTCAGAGCATAATAGTTTTCGTCTGCAATCGATCGATTGGTTTGATACGAAATAACTAATGTTGCTTGATTCACTAATGAAGTTTCAGTGACTTCTAATTTTTCAGTAGAACTAAAAACATTATATTGTGCAGTTGTTGGTAAAGGCTGATGGTCAGCAAACTCTTCATTAATTGATTCGATCAGAGAATCCTTAAAACTACCAATCACAAAAAGAATCATCGGAGCTTCTTCAACTAACTGTTTGTGAAAACTCACCATGTCTGTTAAAGAAATGTCTTCTATGTCTTCTAACTCACCCTGTGTACTAACCCCTAAGTCCGTATCCTTGCCTAAAATTTGAAAACTTCTTTTAATCGATGAATTCATTGGATTCTCATTTTGTCGATATAGTTTACTAGCAAGGTTAGTTTTTGCTTCCTTTAAAGTTTCTTCAGTAATCAAAGGATAATACAAAAAATCTTTCAGAGACTGAAGTTGTTTTAGCTGTAAAGGTTCTTCTACAGTAGTTTCACTAATAGCAGTGAGTCTAAGTTCTAATGTATGTAATGGACCATAACCAAAAAGAGAGGTTCTAAAAGATGCACCATATAAATTATCTTTTAGCTTTCTAATTTCTTTCTTTGTTGGATACTTTTCATTTCGATCTTTTATCAAAAAACTGAGTAACGCTAGTTTCGTATTTTCAATTTTTTCTAGTGGTTTAAACAGGCGCAAAGACAATATTACATTTTTAAATTTTTGATCAGAAATACTAATAATTTCAATAAGTTTTCTTTTAATTTGTATATTCATATCTTACCTCGAAGTAAATAATAACATATTTGCAATAATATTGCCTTTTAGTGCATTTTGGTTACAAATTGACTATAATAATTTAAGGAGGAAGTTATGATTAGAGAACATGTGACCTTGTTAGCTGATTTCTATGAATTTTCAATGGCTTATGCTTATTTTAAACAAGGCCGAACAAATTAAATTGTCTATTTTGATTTATTCACTCGAAAACACCCTGATGATAATGGATATTTAATATTTAATGGATTATCACGAGTCATCAAAACACTAAAGGATTTTAAGTTTACCGAAGAGGAACTGGCTTATTTAAGAAAACAAGGATTTGATGATGATGAGTTTATTGATTATTTAAGAAATCTGGAATTAAAACTTGATATGTATAGCGTACCAGAGGGTACAGTTATGTTTAAAAATGAACCTTTTTTAACAATTAGAGGATCAATTATTGATGCACAACTTGTAGAGACTTTATTATTACTTTCTGTCAACTACTCTACACTCATTACAACGAAAGCTTCTAGAATCGTTAATGCCGCTCGTGGAAGAACTATTTTAGAGTTTGGAGCTAGACGAGCACAAGGTTATGATGCTGCTGTAGAAGGAGCCAGATGCGCTATAATCGGCGGTTGCTTTGGAACATCAAACACATTAACTGGTTTTCAGTACGACGTTCCTGTAACGGGTACAATCGCACATTCTTATATTCAAGTATTTGAAAATGAGTATGATGCTTTTCTCTCCTATGCAAAAGTACAGCCCAATAATTGTATTCTCTTGGTGGACACCTATAATACACTAAAATCAGGTGTACCAAACTCAATAAAAGTAGCTCAAGATTATTTAATTCCTAATGGTTACCGACTAAAAGGCATACGTTTAGATTCAGGGGATTTAGCTTATCTTTCTAAAAGAGCTAGAATTATGTTAGACGATGCCGGATTATTTGACTGTAAAATATCAGCATCTAACTCATTAAATGAAGATGTTATTGATGACTTATTAACTCAAGGAGCGCAAATAGATGCTTTTGGTGTTGGTGAAAACTTAATCACTAGTGCTTCATCTCCTGTTATAGGTGGTGTATATAAAATCGTAGCAGCAGAAGATGGTCACGGAGAAATTAATCCACTAATTAAGTTATCTGAAAATGTTGAGAAAGTAACGAATCCAGGTTATAAACGATTATACCGATTTTATGATAAAGATACGAATAAAGCCATTGCAGACTATATAGCTTTATACAATGAGGTAGTACCAGAAGATAAACTTGAAATCTTCGATCCAATTGCGCCATGGAAGCGCAAAACGATACACAATTACCGCATACGAGAGTTACATGTACCGATTTTCAAGCAAGGTGAACTTGTTTATAAAGAACCAACAATTGAAGAAACAATCCAATATACCCAAAATGAATTAGACAGTTTGTGGGACGAAGTAAAAAGATTGAAATTCCCACATCAATATTATGTTGATTTATCTCAACAACTCTTCGATTTGAAAAATAAACTGATTGAAGAAAATCGTATCAAACAAATTCCAAATTCAAAATAGAAGGAGATCTTATGACTAAAAACAATCAAAAAACTTTATTAGCAAGTGGATTACTTATTGTTGGGCTAATCTTTCTTATGATAAGAAAGAAAGATGCTCAAACAAATAAGGAAAAACAATTACGACCAAAAAGCAGTTATTCTGATTTATTAAAAACATCAGCTCCAATTTTGGTACCCTTTGCTAAAATTGCAGCTGAAAAACTAGCTCAAAAAATTCTCTAATTGACCAATAAAAAATAACACAGAACTTAATGTGTTATTTTTTATTAATATGTAGTTTTAACTAACGTTTTCCTTTATCAAATGGTTCACCAAGTGATGCAGGCGCAGCTGATTTCTTTGATGTCAAAACTAAAATAATTATTGTTATGACAAATTGCAATATCTTATAAACTACCCCAGGGATATTCAATTTTAATAAGAAATCAATTCCTTGATACGCTGCTGATACAGTTTTCAAGAAGCCAAAGAATAATGCAGCAAGAGCAACAGTTTTCGGTTTCCATTGACCAAAAATCAAGACGGCAATTGCTAAGAATCCGTAGCCAGATACCGTACCATTGAAAACAGTAGAGACGGGAATAATATATATTAAACCACCCATTCCAGCCAATGCTCCGGAAATTAGAACACCTGCATACCGCATTTTCGTGACGGATACCCCAGCAGCATCAGTTGCTTGAGGATATTCACCAGCACTTCTTAATCGAAGTCCAAATCGAGTTTTAAATAAAACGATGTGAGTAACGATTAAGATTAGAATTCCAATAAAGTTCAAGATGTATGTTTTTTGAAAGAACATTGGACCGATAAAAGGAATATCTCCTAAAACTGGAATTTTTTGTATAAAGAACTCATTATTAAATGGAATCTGCTGAAAACCAATCACAGATCGTGCAATAAAAATTGAGAAAGCCGTAGCAAATAAATTAAGAGCTGTACCTGATATCGTTTGGTTTGCCTTCATGTTGATTGAAGCTAAAGCATGTAAATATGAGTATGCTAAACCAGATATAGCAGCTACAAGTAAAGCAATTAGTAGTAATGGCGTTCCACTTAGTAATTTTGCTTGTTGCATGAAGTAAAGAGTAAGTGTTCCAGAAAAAGCACCAATAACCATGATACCTTCTAGAGCAATATTTACAACACCGCTTCTTTCTGAAAACATTCCTGCTAAAGCAACAACTAACAACGGAATAGTATAAGGCATCATTTGTTGAATAAAGAAATATAAGGTATCCATGTTATTCCTCCTTTAGAGAATCGTTAGTACTACCTATTGGGGTACTCTTTGATTTTCTACCAAGTAATTGTTTGAAAAGTAACGATAGCGCTGAAATATAAAGAATAATTGCTGTCATCATTTGGATAAGTTCTGGTGAATAACCAAGTGTTTGAATAGATTGACCGCCCATATTGATATAGGCCATAAAGAGTGATGATAGGATAATACCAAGAGGATGATTTGCACCAAGTAACGAGACCGCTATACCATCAAAACCTTCTTGTGGAAGAACTTCGACAATTGAAATATGTCTTCCTATACCAGATAAGTAAACAAGCCCACCGGCTAATCCTGATAACGCTCCAGCAATCATCATAGAGAAAACTATGCTTCTGTTTTCATTAATTCCAGCGTATCTTGAGGCAAATCGGTTGAGTCCCACCGCTTTTAATTCATAACCAAACGTTGTTTTATCAATAACGAAATAAAGGATTATTGCAATAATGACTGCAATAAAAATGCCACCACTAGCAAAAGAACCAGGAAATAATTTGTCTAAACCAAATTTTGGTACATGGGTACTAATATTGATTGTGTTGTTTTTTAAACGATTATAAATTCCTAATACAGGAATGAGATAGTTGACTAAATACATCCCAATGTAGTTAAGCATAATAGATGTAATAACTTCGTTAACATTTCGATAAGCTTTAAGAATACCTACAATGGATCCCCATATTCCTCCAATTAACGTTGCACCTAACAATGCGAAAATCCAACGAACGCTTTCTGGGACAGCTGTAAACTTTGCGCCTATAAGGATTGAAACAAATGCACCAACTATAAATTGACCAGAAGCTCCAATGTTGAACAAACCTGTTTTAAAAGCAAATCCAACAGAGAGGCCTGTCATCATAAGTGGAATCATATAATAGAGAAGATTACCTAAACCTTTCATTCCTGGTGTATTGAAAGGTCCTTTAAACAATTGTATAACCGCTCTAAAGGCATTTTCTGGATTAGCAACAAACATAACAATGATACTAATAATCATCCCGATAACAATTGCTATTAATGAAGGTAAAAATGATTTATAAAGGGTTGAATCTCTGTCTTTAAACATTAGTTACATCCTCCATTCTTTTAGCTCCAGACATGTATAATCCAAGGTCGCGTTCAGAAGTGTCCTTAGTTCTTAAGTTCGCAACTATTTTTCCTTCATAGAGAACAATGATGCGATCTGAAATACCTAATACTTCACTCAATTCTAATGAAACTAGCAAAACTGCTTTTCCGTCATTGCGTTGTTTAATTAGTTGTCGGTGAATATACTCAATTGCTCCAACATCTAGACCGCGTGTTGGTTGACAAGCAATCATCAGCTTGTGTTCCTTTTCCATTTCTCGAGCTACTATTACCTTTTGTTGGTTACCACCAGACATGCTTCTAGCAAGAGTAATTGGTCCTTGTCCAGATCGAATGTCGTACTGGTTAATCAAATTCTCAGCATTTTTTCTAATAGAACCGAAATCAATGAGTCCTTTGTTATTAAAATTATTTTTGAAATACGTTTGTAAAACCAAGTTTTCTTCCAATGTGTAGTCAAGAACTAAGCCATATTTGTGCCGGTCCTCAGGAATATGAGATAAACCATTTGTGTTGCGAAAACGGATGCTTTTCTTAGAAATATCTTGAGAATCTAAAGTAATAGCACCCTCATAATCATCAATTAAACCAGTAATAGAATAGACAAGTTCTGATTGACCATTTCCTTCAATTCCAGCAATACATAAAATCTCCCCCTCTTTGACTTCAAAAGAGATATTGTGCAACTGTTTTCTACCAGTATCGTTAGAATTTAGGCTCAAATTCTCTACTTTTAAAACCGTTTTACCTAGATTTGGTTCATCTAAGTCAAAGTTTAAATCAATTTTTCGACCTACCATTAGTTCTGACATCTCTTCAACTGAAACATCATCTACATTATAAGTTCCAATGTACCTACCTTTTCTTAAGATAGTAACTCGATCAGCCACTTCTTTAATCTCGTTCAACTTATGTGTAATAAATATTATTGATTTGCCTTCTCCAATTAGTTGTTTCATAATGTTCATCAATTCATCAATTTCTTGAGGTGTTAACACAGCTGTAGGCTCATCAAAAATCAAAATTTCGTTATTTCGATATAACATTTTAATGATTTCAACACGTTGTTGTTGGCCGACACTGATATTTTCAATTAACTCATCCGGCTCAACCAAAAAATTGTATTTTTTCGAAATCTCTAAGACTTTTTTTCGAGCGTCTGTCATAGAAATCAGTCCGTTTTTAACATCTTCAAGTCCAAGTACCACATTCTCTAAAACCGTAAACTTTTGAACGAGTTTAAAATGTTGATGAACCATCCCAATTCCATAACGGTTTGCGTCGTTAGGGTTATGGATCTTTGCGAACTCCCCATTCACTTTAATTTCTCCATGTTCTGGTTCGTATAAACCAAATAGAACAGACATTAAAGTTGATTTTCCAGCTCCATTTTCACCAAGCAAAGCATGAATTTCTCCTTTGTTAACTTCTAACGTAACATTATCATTAGCAATGATACCAGGGAACTCCTTGGTGATATTGAGCATCTCAATTACTTTCATATTTGATTCTCCTTATCTACTCTATTATAACTGAACGCGCTATCATTTGCTAGATTGAACAAAAAAAGAGAGAATCTTTATTCTCTCCTTTTTATTAAATTTTTCTAAGTATTATTCGAAAATTTCTAAAGTCACTTTTTCAAATGTTAAAGTAGACATAACTTCTTTAACTGTTAAGTTATCGCCTTCTTTTGAATCAGCAATTGAATAAATGCTATCAAGAATGCCATCAGTGTTTTTAGCTAACTTATCATAGATAGCTTTGTAATCAGTTTCAGTAAATGTCTTGAATCTTGAAAAATCACTTGATAAAGAAACTCCGTCTTGATCAGCTCCGTAACGAAGAGTTTTTCCACCTTGGAAATTTCCAGCATAAACAGCTTTTGCAGCGTCATAAACAGATGTTTGAAGACTCTTCATAGCAGAAGTGATAAATAGTTCATCTTCAACTGTTTGATCACTATCTACACCAATTACGAATTTATCTGTGGATTGTTTAGCAGCAGCTAATACAGATGCATAGATTCCACCACCACACGAGAAGATAACTTCAGTACCTGAATTGTACCAGCTAGCAGCTAGTGTTTGGATTTCTGGAGATTCAACAAATTTACCAGTGTAGTGATATTTAACTTCAACATCAACACCCATTTCTTTTGCAGCATATTCTGCTCCAGAAAGGTATCCATAACCAAAGTTAACAACCGCAGGAACAGCCATGCCACCCATAAATCCTAGTTTAGTATAACCATCTTTAACAGCTGCATATCCAGCCAAGAAGCCAGATTGTTCTTCACGGTACAATAGTGATACTGTGTTAGCTCCAACTTTTGGAACATAATTGACTGCTGGCTCAAAGTCAACTGCAATAAATTTAACATTAGGGTATTGTTCTTGAGCTTCGTGAACAGCACCTTCAAATAAGAAGCCTGGAGTAACAATAACTTTAGCTCCTGCTGCAACAGCTTGATCAATTGCAGCTTTATAAACTTGGTCCCCTTCTCCTTGTGGACGAATGTATTGAGCTTTTTCAAGTCCTGCTTCTTTAGCAAACTTGTCTAACCCTTCATAAGAACCTTGATTAAATGATTTATCATCAATCGTTCCTAAGTCTGTAATTAAATACAGATCATCTTCTCCAACAGTAAATTCCGGATCAGTTGGTTTTGGATCAGTTGGTTTTGGATCAACTGGTGTTGGTGTTTCTTTATCCGTAGTACAAGCAACAAGTGTTAGTGCTACAAATAAAGTTAATAATAGTGTCAATAACTTTTTCATATTTCCTCCTTGAGTCCTTTGACTAGATTTATTGTATAAACTATTGTGGTAATTGTCAATTAACAAATTAATTGGTGTTAATCACCTTCTTGTACTTCATCATCCGGTTTGACATAAACATCTCTAGGTTTACTTCCTTGTACCGGGCCAATTATGCATGCTTCTTCAAGGGCATCTATCATTCGTGCAGCGCGATTATAACCAATTCCAAAACGACGTTGTAAAAGAGAAGTTGATGCTTTTTGAGCCTCAATCACATATTCTTTAACTTCTTCAAATAAAGGATCATTACTAGTTTCTATAAATCCATCATTTCCAGAAACACCATCAAGATTAATGAAAGCATCATCAAAGAACGGTTTTGATTTTTCTTTAACAGCATTAGCAACTCTGGCAACTTCATCATCAGAAATAAACACACCTTGTATTCTGATAGGATGTTGCTCACCGACAGGTTGATAAAGCATATCTCCATATCCTAACAAACGTTCTGCCCCTGTTGCGTCTAAAATTGTGCGTGAATCTGTACCACTACTGACAGCAAAAGCAATTCGTGAAGGTATATTTGCTTTAATAACACCTGTGATTACATCTACAGAAGGTCGCTGCGTAGCAACCACTAAATGAATACCTGCCGCTCGTGCTAATTGAGTAATTCGTTGAATTGACGATTCTACTTCTTTACCAGAAACCATCATTAAGTCTGCTAGTTCATCAATAATGACAACAATCGATGGCATTGGTTTTAATGTTTTATCTTGGTTTGCTTTTTCATTATAAGAACTTATGTTTCTAGCACCAACTTTAGAAAATTCATCATATCGATTTTCCATCATCTTAACAATGACATTTAGTGCTTTTGCAGCCATCACAGGATCGGATATTACTGGAGCAATTAAATGAGGAACATCATTAAATACCGCAAATTCTACTTTTTTGGGGTCTATTAATAACAGCTTTACTTCACTTGGTTTGGTCCTTAATAATAATGTTGCTATCATTGAATTTACACAAACAGATTTACCAGAACCAGTCGCCCCGGCAATCAATAAATGTGGCATTCGATTGAGAACACCATAAATATTGGTCCCCATTAAATTTTTTCCTAAAGCTAGTAATAGTTTATCATTTTCCATTTTTAAAGGTATAGATTCGATGAGTTGAATCAACCGAACAGGAGACATTTCAATATTAGGTATTTCAATACCAACAGCATTCTTTCCTGGAATTGGAGCTTCAATTCTAATTTCTTTAACAGCAAGTTCCATCATAATGTTATCTTGTAATGATTGAATTCTAGATACTTTCACAGAAGAATCTAAACGAAGTTCAAACTTAGTAACGGCTGGACCAATATGTGTTTCAATGATTGTAGCCTTAATACCAAATGTCTCCAATATCTCAATTAGCTTAAGTCCTTTTTGAGAAGCACTTGTATTATTTGCTAGTGAACCCTTAAATGAAGTAGGATTATCCAATAGAGCTAAAGAAGGTAGTTCATACTTTGAGTCTTGTTCCACAATTCCAGTCGAATCACTTAAAGTTTTCTGATTTTCTTTCTCTTCAATTTTTGGTTTTAACTGAACTTTTTTAGAAACTGGTTCTGCTTCAATAAATGTTACCTTTGAAGGGGTTTTGCTATTAATTTCTTTCTTCAAAGCAGTCGCCATGTCAATTGGCTCAAACTCAACAAAGACATCCATATCTTCATCTTCTATGTATTCGTCTATATTAAGTTGCTTTGGTCTATCTTTCTTCCATTTAAACCCTGATTTTTTCATTAATGGTTTCAGTTTAACGTCTTTGTTCCAGATTTTCTCCTGCAACTCTGATACCGAAGGATAAAAATATAGAATCAATGCGAGGACCATTAAGAATCCAACCATAATCATAGTGCCAACGCGATCAAATAAATATGTAAACAAACCGTAAAACAACGCTCCAAAAATGCCACCTTGTGCCTTGATGCTTCCATTATATACACCATTTAAATCCTTAAAATAAGTCTGAATTACATTCATTCCTTTTAAAGAATTGTCTGAACTTAAAACAAATAAGAGACTTAAACTAATCCATAAGAAAAAAACCGCAAGCTTTTGTTTTGATGATAAGTTAATTCCTTTTCTACGAAAGATCCATGCAATAGAAGCAAAAATCACGAGAGCAAAATAGATAACTGGTAAATCTCCAAAAAGCAATTTTGTGCAATTCGATAAGAAAACACCGATAGCACCTAACTCAAACATACCTAGCAAGGAAAGTATTATCAGTGAAAGCGAGATTACAAAAATCCAAACAGGTGCCAATGTTTGTTTTTTGCGTTTTCGATAGGTTCTTTTTGTTGTTTTTTTTCTACTCATAATTTTCCTTATGGGTTTATTTCAATAATAACAGGTAAAATCATCGGTCTCTTACCAGTCATTTTTTGTACATATTTAACCATTTGTTCTCTAGCTTCTGTACGTGCTGCCATGTTTTCATAACGTTTTTCTGCAACTTGCTTCAGTATTACTTGTTCCATTATTTTTCCGCATTCTTTGACTACATAATCAGCATCTTTGAGATAGATAACGCCGCGAGACTGGACATCTGGTCCACCCAATATTTCTTTTGTTTGAAAGTCAATCACAATTCCAATAATAATTGCTCCATCGGTGGCAAGAGATTCTCTATCACGTAAGACTAAACCTGATGAATCAAGAGATTCATTTCCATCAATTAGGACTTCTTCGATAGTGACAAATTCAGACATAGATTTAAACTGACCATCTTCAAAAGTCGCAACCTGACCATTGTCCAAAACAATGATGTGATCTGCATAATATCCTCTATTGAGAGCTAATGTTGCATTATTAACAAGTTGTCTATAATCTCCTTTAAGTGGAATGTAGTATGATGGTTTAAGTAGCTGCAACATCATCTTTAAGTCTTCTGCAGATGGATGCATAGTTAAAACATCTTCTCTATTCAATGTCGCAACATGAACTCCATCTTTGTACAATTCATCTTCCATTTTCGAAGCATCTTTTTCAGCACCAGGTACAACAGGCGAACAAATAACGACTGTGTCGCCTTCTCTTAAGCGGATTGTTGAATGATCTCCTGTTGCTATAGTGTGCATTAACCTAAAGACCTTAGGACCTTGTTCACTGACAACAATTATTACATCATCTAAGTCATTGTGAAAGGAAGGATTTCGAATTTCCATTCCAACAGGAAATTGAAAATACTTTAATTGAGATAAATTGTTTAAATATTGACGTTGATTTTCATTCGCAAAATAAAGCTTTCTTTTGTGTTTTACAGCAAGGTCAATCACTTCCATGAGTCTAAATAAATTTTGTTCATAAAGAGTAACTATAACTCTGCCTTCACTATTTTCAATATATCTTTCAAGTTGAGAAGAAATCCTGTGACGCGGTGATGTGAATCCTGGACGATCACTTGATTTTGATTCTGTCATCAACATTAAAACATTTTTCTTACCTAAATCCGCAAATTCAGTAATATCACAATCATACGGTGACGATTCACTAATATCAAAATCGATGATATATTCACTGGCATGAACAATATATCCTTGCTCAGTATAAATAGCGATACCGAAAGTATCAGCAATAGAATGCGTTAATCCAAACGTTTTCACTTTCAGCTTCCCGACATTTAGATTTCCGTATCGTTTAATTCTATGTACTTTATATCCCTTAAGCCCATGAGATTTTAATATTGAATCAATGACCAAAGCAGTAAAAGGTGCAGTATAAATTGGAATATTAATTTCTTTGATTAAGTATGGTAAAGCTCCCATCACATCATCGTGTGCATGAGTAATAAAAATCCCAAGTATTTTGTGTTGATTCTCTACAAGATATTGAAAATTAGGGATAATCATTTCTACGCCTAAAACATTATTTTCAGGATACTTTAACCCCGCGTCAATGATGATAATCTGTTCATTTATTTCTATAACAGTCATATTACGACCATCTTCATCAAGACCACCAAGAGCCATGATTCTTACTTTTTCCATTATATTTCCTCCAAAACCTTCTCAGCTAATTATACACCATCCAACTTTATTATCCAATCTGTTAATTGTTACTTTACTAACTCACCAGAAAGATACCAAGTCTTCACTTTATTGATTTTTACTCTAACTATGTCGCCTATATTAATATCATCTGCTTTGAAATTAACAACTTTTGAAGAAGGCGTATAACCTGTATAAATGGATTCATCTTTTTTTGAAAAACCATCAACTAGAACTTCCACTGTTTGATTGATATATTCTTGGTTTCTTTCTAACGAATATTTTTTAACAAGCTCATTTAACTGCAATAATCTCTTCTTGTTTTCTTGAGGTGAGTTGACTGATTCCATATTAGCAGCAGGTGTCGAGTTGCGTGGAGAAAAGATAAATGTATAAGCATTGTCGTACTTGCAATGGTTGAAAACATCAAGTGTTTTTTGAAAATCATCCTCTGTCTCATTTGGAAATCCTACAATAATATCGGTTGAAACCGCACAGTTGGGAATAGCTTTTTTTATCTTGTCAAATAAAGTTAAATACTCTTCTTGTGTATATCTTCTACCCATCAATTTTAAGACTTTGTTACTGCCGCTTTGAAGTGGAAGATGTATGTAAGGCATTATGTTTGGATATTTAGCTATAACATCAATCATTTTATCGGTGAAGTCCCAAGGATGAGAAGTCATAAAACGAACTCTTGGAATACCGGTATTTGCGATAGCTTCTAACAGCGTCGCAAACCCATCTTGCATTTGTCGGTCTTTTCCATAAGCATTAACATTTTGTCCTAGTAAAGTAATTTCTTTGTAATTATCTAATACGAGTTGATTCACTTCTTCGATAATATCTTCTAACAATCGTGATCGTTGTTTTCCACGTGTCATCGGGACGATACAATAAGTACAGAATTTGTCACACCCATACATAATGTTTACCCATGCTTTGTGTTTTTGAGCTCGTGTTGAAGGAAGGTTTTCTATAATGTCACCTTCTTCTGAGAATACTTGTACAGTTCGCTCTTTAGTAAAATGCGCTTGTGTTAATAAATCAGCCAAATGATGTATGTTATGCGTGCCAAATATTAAGTCAACTTGAGGGTATGTTTTTAAAATTTTCTTAACTATAACTTCTTCTTGAGTCATACATCCACAAACCCCAATAATCACATCTGGATTAGCTGTTTTAATATGCTTTAACTGACCAATTTCTCCAAATACCTTATTATTTGCGTTTTCACGAATTGAACATGTATTAAGTAAAATTACATCAGCTTCTTCAATCGATGATGTTTTAGTATAACTCATCTGTTCAAGAATACCTGCTAAAACTTCAGTATCTCTTTCGTTGGCTTGGCATCCGTATGTTCGAATGTAGTAACTTTTATGTTTACCAAGAATCTTTTGATCCTCTGATAAATTGAAGGTATTGTAAATAACTTCTGATTGTTCGATTCTTCTTCTTTTTGCATCATCATAAGATGGTAATTGCCAATTTTTTTTCATATATCTCCTTTATCGATTGATTAAAAAAACCAGGATGCCCTGGTTTTCTTACTTAGATTTGTTCAATAGCTGATACTGGACAAGTCGGAATGCAAGCTCCACAGTCAATACAAAGGTCTACGTCACATTCTGCTTTCCCATCAGCATTCATTTCGAGAGCACTTGTAGGACATACGGAAATACATGCTTCACATCCGATACATGTATCTTGATCTACTCTTACTGGCATATTCATACCTCCTTAACGGATTTAATTATACCAGTATAACTTTTTCTGTTCAATACCTTCTAAATTAATCTTTCTGAAAATACAATGTATTCAAGGTCTTGCTTCTGATTTTCAATTACTTTTATACGTTCAATGTGCTCACAACGTCTATTAACAACAGTTAGAAGAACAGCATTCAACATGGCTTCACCAGTTGCTACTGTGTAATGTGTCTTTTCACCATTTTGTCTACGAATTACCTCATTAATATCTCTGCCTAGAATTGAATGAATAACACCAGTCATTCCGACATCACTAATGTAACCACAACCTGAATCTACAGTTTCATCAGAAGTCGTAACATGAGTATGGGTGCCGACAATTCCAACACAATTCATTTTATATGTATGAAAAAACGTTAGTTTTTCACCTGTTGTTTCTCCATGAAAATCAACAAACAGCATTTCATCACGATTGATATATTGTTTCATAGTATCAAAAGGTGATTCTGTGATATTATCCATAAAAGCTTCTCCAGAAATATTAAGAATACGCAGAATTCCCTCACTTGTCATTAGCTGTATTGAGGACTTACCTAAATCGGAAGGAGTCATGTTTTCTGGACGAATTAAGCGATCTAAACAATCAATTTCTTGCTTAATTTCGCTTTTCGCAAATGCATGGTTCCCCAGTGTTACACAATGAACACCTAATCGTATAAACTCTTGATAGATTTTAGGCGTAATACCTTTTCCGTGGGCAGCATTCTCACCATTAACAATAACTACTTCCGCTTTTGTTTTCTTAATGAGTGAACTTAAAGAAGATTTAAGAATACGACGTCCAGGTTTCCCACAGACGTCGCCTATAAAAAGAATATTCATTATTTAGCAATCTCTTGCTTGCGAACTTCACGGATCACAGTGACTTTAATTTGTCCTGGATATGTCATATTTTGTTCTATCTGATCACGTATTTCACGTGCTAATAACGTTGCTCTGGTATCATCAATCTTATCAGGTAAAACCATAACACGGATTTCCCTACCCGCTTGAATGGCAAAGGTTTGTTCAACGCCATCAAAGGACTTAGCAATATTTTCTAATTGTTCAAGACGTTGGATATAGTTTTCGTAGCTCTCATATCTAGCGCCAGGACGAGCAGCTGAAAGAGTGTCTGCTGCAGAAACTAAATTCGAAATCAATCCCGATTTAGCAACATCACCATGATGGCTTTCGATAGCATTGATAACTACAGGGTTTTCTCCATATTTCTTGGCTAATCGAACACCTAACTCAACATGTGTCCCTTCTACTTCAAAATCCATTGCTTTTCCAATGTCGTGTAGTAATCCTGCACGTTTAGCTAATGTTTGGTTTAATCCGAGCTCAGCTGCCATCATGCCTGCTAAATAAGCTACTTCCTTACTATGTTGTAATGCGTTTTGGCCATACGATGTACGATACTTAAGACGACCTATCATCTTAACCATTTCTTTATCGATACGATTAATTCCTAATTCATAAACGGTGTCTTCACCAGCTTTTTGAATTGTTCGGTCTAAATCTTGAGATACTTTTGTTACTACCTCTTCGATTCTACCAGGTTGAATTCTTCCATCCTTTATCAGTATTTCAAGTGCTTGCCTTGCAATTTCTCTCCGTATTGGATTGAAACAAGAAATAGTGATAACTTCAGGAGTATCATCAATCATTAAGTCAACTCCCGTAGCTGCTTCAATAGCACGAATGTTTCTACCTTCTCGACCAATAATTCTACCTTTCATTTCTTCATTTGGTAATTGAACAACGGAAATAGTCCGCTCAGTGACTTCATCTTGAGAAAAACGGTCAATAGCATTTGCTAATATATCTTTTGCAATAAGTTCAGAAGTTCTTTCAGCTTCTTCTTCTTTCTCACGAATCAATGTAGCAACTTCATTTTCCATTTGTAATTCTACTTTTTGCAGAATTTGTTGACGAGCCTCTTCATGTGTTAAATTAGAGACTTTTTGTAATTCAATGATTTGTTGATCAATTTGAGCTTGCAGCTCAAGTTCCATCTTGTCTAATTGTTCATATTTTGCATTTAACTTTTTGGTTCTGTCTTCAAGACTTTGTTCAGAGCTTGTTAAAGATTTCTCTCTCGCAACAATTTGATTTTCTCTGCGATCAAGACGATTCTCATAATTTGTTAACTCAGATCTTCGTTCTTTATTTTCTTTCTCTGCAGCTAGCTTTAACTCATAAACTTGTGTTTTACCTTCTAAAACAGCTTCTCTAATAACATTATCTGCTTCAATTCTTGAATTTTCTAACAATGCCTTAGTTTCTTGTTTGGTACGATTGTAACCCAATTTGCTGAGAACAATCATCACGATAACCCCTAAAATTAATCCAATTAAAACAAACATGATGGAAAGTAATGCATCAAGTGGCATATTTTTCCTCCATTAAAATTTTTAAAAAAAGAATAAAATAACTTTATTCTTTATTTTTTAATTATAGAATATTTATCAAGAATTAACAAGGGTAAGACAAATGATTATTTATTATTCTTACTTTGTCTCCTCAGTTTCAGGATTAAATACAATTTTCTTAAGTTTTGCTAAAACTTCTTCATAAATATCTTTATTTTCTTTGAAAAATTCTTTTACTGTTTCTCTGCCTTGTCCAATACGCTCTTGATTATAAGAATACCAAGCACCTGATTTTTGAATGACATCGTGTTCAGCAGCTAAATCAACAACTTCACCAACTGTTGAGATTCCT
>JAAYEW010000060.1 GCA_012728555.1 Erysipelothrix sp. | reverse complement strand
CCTTTATGTTTTATGTCGAATTCATAAGAATTGATAAGGGTAACTACACATATTGGTTTGTTCGCAAGCTTTGAAGGTTGCAATGCACCAGCTTTTAACAACGACAAGGTTTTTGATTTAGAACGTGTTCCTTCAGGGAATATAAGGACCGATTGGTTTTGTTTCAGCTTATTTGTAGCTTGTCTAAGCATACTAATATTACCTTCTCGGGATTGTCGATCAAAATAGATGATTTCAAGGTTGTTAGCCCAACGGTTGATGATTGGTATTTTTTTGTTTTCAATCTTTGAAATAAATGTCAATGGATTAGGATACGATGCTACAATCATCAATGGATCAAAAGTACTTTGGTGATTACACACTAAGAAATAAGTTTCGTTAGCTTGAATTGGATTTATCACTTCTAATGAGTAATTCAGAGATAATAAAAGCTTTGTTGACCACAGTTGAGCTCTTTGATAGCGAAAAAACAAATCCTTATTCTTAGAACAAAAAGAGTCTAAATAACTCAAAGGCAGAAACCCAATGGTTTTAAGTAGTTTCATAAGCAATTACCATCGCCATAGCATGTTGTTTCGTATGAGATATTGACACTTGAACAGTATAGTTGTTTATTTGAGTCATAAGTTCCCCATCATTGAGTATTAAATCGATGTGTTTCATTGTGATGGTTTGTTTAAGGGCCTTAGCAATCGATTCTTTCGCACAAAAACGTCCTGCTAAAAATTCTGTTTGTCGCGAAGAATTAAAGCGTTTATACAGGTCTAATTCAAATTCACCAAGGATTCTGTATGCTAAACGATGATTAACGTTTATTTTAGAAATTCGAGCAATTTCTTCGATGTCACATCCTATCGAAATCATGATCCAATTCCAAACATAATCTCTCCAAAACCTAATGAGTTACTCATAACATATGTTAGTTCTTTAGGTGTGTTAACATTTTTGGAAATATTCAAGTCACACTCCTCATCTTGTTGTTGGGTATTTAATGTCGCACAATCTAAGTTATGTTGGATAGAAAGAATACTCAGTATTGCTTCTATGGCTCCAGAGTCTCATAGCAAATGACCGGTAAATGATTTGGTAGATGAAACAATTAAATTTTTTGACTTAAACAGTGATTTAATAGCAAGTGTTTCTGTTTTGTCATTGAGAGGTGTCGATGTTCCATGAGCATTAATGTAATCAATCGCTTCTGGGTTTAAACAAGCATCCTCTAAAGCTAATTTCATTGCCATCGTAGCCCCAGAACCATCTTCGATTGGAGCAGTAATGTGATGAGCATCACACGTAGCCCCATAACCAACGATTTCTGCTAAGATTTGTGCTTTTCTTTTTAGAGCGTGTTCTAATTCTTCTAAAACTAAGATACCTGCTCCTTCACCCATCACAAATCCATTGCGATTTTTATCAAAAGGAATACTGGCATAATTCTTGTCTGTAGAGGTACTAAGAGCCTTCATTTGCATGAATCCTGCTACTGCTAATGGGGTAATACTTGCTTCTGCACCACCCGCTAAACAAGCATCAAGTTGATTGTACTTAATCTTGCGGTATGCCTCACCAATTGAATTAGTTGCGGCTGCACAAGCAGTTACTACTGACATGCAACTTCCTTTCAAGTTGTGATCTATCGCTACTTGTCCAGCTGCTAAATTAATCAAGGACATTGGAATAAAGAATGGGGAAACACGGGTTGGTCCACGATCAATCAGATTATTTTGAGCATTGCTGATGCTTTCTATTCCACCAATCCCTGAACCTAAAATAACACCGACTCTCTGGTTGTCTAAGAAAGCAACATCTTTCATGGCTTGGATCGCTGCAATTCTAGCAAACTGAACAAAACGATCGTTAAATTTTAACTCTCTTTTATCGAGATACTTCTCAAAATCTAGATTCTTCACTTCTGCAGCTAGCGATACTTTAAAATCTGTGGTATCAAAAGCAGTTATTTCATCAATACCCGATTGTAAATCAAGGATACTTAGCCACATATCCTGTATGTTGTTACCAATTGGACTGACTGCTCCCATAGATGTCACGACTACTCTTCTTTTATCCATTCATTAATCCTCCATCGATTACTAACGTTTGTCCAGTAATGTAGCTTGCTTGTTCACTAACTAAAAATTTTACTGCGTGTGCAACATCAGAAGGGGAGCCCAATTGTTTCAGAGGAATATTGGCGATTATTTTTTCTTTGGCTATAGTTTCTATAGCATTGCTCATATCACTCTCAATAAATCCAGGAGCAATCGCATTGCATCGAATATTGCGACTAGCAAGTTCTTTTGCTACGGATTTGGTTAAACCGATGATCGCTGCTTTACTTGCAGTAAAATTTGCTTGACCAATATTACCCGTTATCCCAATAACCGATGAAATATTAATAATAACACCAGATTTCCGTCTCATTAGGATTGGTGTGATTGCTTTTATCGTATTAAAAGTTCCCCCTAGATTGATGGACATTACTTGATTGAAATCGTCAGGACTCATTCGTAAAAGTAAATTGTCTTTTGTAATACCAGGATTAAGAGATAGTTAAAGTAGTGAAACTCTAGTGTAAATTCGTAAGAAATATTTGTAATAATAATACAGCTGTAGAGTCTAAACGGTACATATCTTGAAAAACAATTTCATAGAAATCTTTCGTTTATATAGCTAAATAGTCAGAAATATCATATTTTAGATAATAGTGTTTGAAATTTCTTATAAAACTTGAAAAAAATGTTAATCCTTTAAAAAACAGATATTATTTTCTTTTGTAAATGATAAAAATGTGTTATAATGCTAGCATATAGTAAACAAGGGAGTGGTTCGCCACTCCTTATATTATGTAAAAAAGGAGAAACATGACTCAAATTGAAGAGATAAAACAGCTAATCACACCTGTTGTATCACAACAAGAATTATCTATTTATTCCGTGCGGTTTACAAAACTTGGGCATCAACGTGTTTTAGAGATATTGTTGATGGATAAAGAGGGGCAACTGACTCTAGAACAAGCAGAGACTGTAACTCAAAGTATTTCCGAACTTTTAGATTCGTTAGAGTCACTTGGAGATGAGTATCTGTTAGATATTGGATCACCTGGGGCAGAACGTGAATTGCGAACTGATGAGGAGATAATTAGAAGCGTTTCACGTTATGTATATGTGAAGTTTAAGAATCCAATCCAAGGAGCTGATAGTGTTTATGGAACACTAATTAGTGTAGATGATGAATATCTTCAAATTGAATATCAAGTAAAACAACGAAAGTTGATGATTCAAATACCAAAAGAAAATATTGCTAAAGTACGATTAGCTGTTAAGTTTTAAGGAGACAATGATGAAATTACAAAATTTTATGAATGAAATCGATAGTATTGCTGAGGACCGAAAAGTAGATCGTCAAATAGTTGTCGACGCAATTAAAGAAGCATTAATTAAGGCATTTAGAAAACATATAGAAGTAAGTGATGCTCACGCTGAGGTTATTTTTGATGAAGTAGGAAAGAAAGTAGTTCTTTATCGTCTTTTTGAAGTTGTTGATGAAGTAGAAGATGATGCCTTACAGGTTAGTTTAGACGAAATTAAAAATCCTGAAGAACAATTAATTGTAGACGGTTTCCTGAAAATTGAGCACAATATTGATGATTTTGGACGTTCAGCGGCAAAACTTGCTAAACAAGTATTGATTCAAAAAATACGGGAAGCGGAAAAACAAGCAGTCTATGATGAATACATCGATAAAAAAGATGAAATGATCTATGGTGAAATTCAATCGGTTGAAGAACGATTGGCTTTAGTCAATATTGGTAGAACGATTGCAATTATGCCAAAAGCTCAACAAATGATGAATGAACACTATCGAGAAGGGCAAAGACTTCGTGTCATAATCACCGATGTTGTTAAAGATACCAAAGGAGCTCAAGTCATCGTTTCGCGTGCAGATACTGCGCTAGTAAAGAGATTATTTGAAAAAGAAGTGCCTGAAATCTTTGATGGTGTTGTCGAAATCAAAGCGATTGCTCGTGAAGCAGGAGATAGAACTAAGATGGCTGTCTATTCACACAATCCAGACATTGATCCAATTGGAGCATGTATTGGACCGCGTGGAAGCCGTGTTCAAGTTGTAATCGAAGAACTTAAGGGTGAAAAAATTGATATCTTTGAATGGTCTGAAAACAATATAGAATTAATTAAAAATGCCTTAGCACCAGCGAGTGTACTTGCTGTTTATCAAAACGAGGATCATCGTTCGTTAACTGTTATTGTCGATGATAAACAACTTTCCTTAGCTATTGGAAAACGCGGAAAAAATGCTCGTTTAGCAGTTCGCTTAACGAAGCAAAAGATTGATATTAAATCTCAATCTGAAGCAGAAGAGTTAGGAATCGATTTCATGCAAAAGATGGCTGATTACCAATTTGAACTTGATACACGACTTGCTCAACAAAAAGCTAAACAAGCTGCTGACAGAATTGCTAAGTTAGAAGCAGAAAATGCGAAGAAAGATAAAGCAATTGAGCCAATCAGTGAGTTAGAACCAGTTGTAACAGAGGAACCTGTTCTAACAGTAGAACCTGTTGACGAAGCAGAACCTATCGAAGAAGTAATTGTTGAACCTGATGTTGACGTTAAGGCTGAACCAGTGATTGAAGAAGTGATTGTAGAACCAGTCAAAAAACCAAAACGAACAATTCGTCAACGTCAAGAGTATGTTTCGAAGTTTGAAGCTCTTGCGGATGTAAGCAAGCAAAACAAACAAGAAACAACGAAGAAACGATTCAAGAAGAAATCAGAGGAAGACGAGCTCAAACGAGTGAATACAGCAGAATTGTTACAAGAACTTGAGTATGAAATTAAACCAACGTATACACCTGAAGAACTTGCAGAACTTGATATGGATGATGAAGATTCCGAATGGTACGATAATGTCGATTACGATGAATTCGATGATTATTACGATCAAGAATAATGATGAAGAAAGTTCCATTAAGAAAATGTGTTGTTACTAAAGAACTTCTACCAAAGAAAGAGCTGCTGAGAATTGTAAAAACAAAAGAAGGGAATGTCTTTGCTGATACTACTTCAAAAGCAAATGGTAGAGGAGCATATATAAAAAAAGATCTCGACACATTACAACTCGCTATCAAAACAAAAGCATTATCAAGAGCACTCGAGATTCAAATTGATGATTCCATATATGAAGACATCAAGAAGGTTATTCTCGGTGAATAATTTTCTAAACACTTTGGGTTTGTGTGCTCGTTCTAGAAAAATCGTATCAGGTGATCTTTTATACAAAAAGATGAGTCAAGTTAAGTTATTAATATTAGCAGTGGATGCCAGTGAAAGAACCAAATCTCAAATTCTGAAAAAAGGACACTTTTACAACATTCAAGTCATTGAAAAATATGACTCAGAAGAAATCAGTAAAGCAATTTCACTCAATAATCGTAAAGCAATTGGGATTATAGATGAGGGGTTTGCTGAATTATTAAGAAATTCATAGAAGTAATAGGAGGTTATGTTTATGAAAAATAGAAATACTAGAAATAGAAACAATCGTCGAAATAACCGGTCGAATCAACCTGCTTTTAAACCAAGAGCAGAAAAAGTCACTGAGATTAGTTATCGAAGTGGAATAACTGTTGGGGAGTTGGCTCACAAGTTGAACCGAAGTTCTTCTGACATTATTAAAGTGCTTTTTATGTTAGGAAACATGGTGACCATCAATGATGTGCTTAGTGATGATTTTGTTGAACTTATCTGTATGGAATATAACGTAACTGCAACTAAAGAAGAAATTATTGATGTATCATCTCTCGATGACATTATCGTTGATGATCCAAAAGACTTAGAAGAAAGAGCACCGATTGTTACAATTATGGGTCATGTTGACCACGGAAAAACTACTTTACTAGATTCAATCCGTAGTGCCAAAGTTACAGCAGATGAATTTGGTGGAATCACTCAGCACATCGGTGCTTATCAAGTAAAAGTCAAAGGTAAAAAAGTAACGTTTCTAGATACACCAGGACACGAAGCCTTTACATCGATGCGAGCACGAGGTGCTCAAGTAACAGATATCGTTGTTATTGTTGTTGCAGCGGATGATGGGGTAATGCCTCAGACACGGGAAGCAATTGACCACGCGAAAGCAGCAAATGTACCGATGATTGTTGCAATCAATAAAATGGATAAACCAACCGCTAATCCAGAATTTGTCAAAACAGAACTGATGAATCTTGGTGTAGTCGCAGAAGAATATGGTGGAGATACTGCGTTTGTTGAAGTCAGTGCACTTAAAAAAACAGGGATTGATGATTTGTTAGAAAATATCTTAGTCCTTTCAGAATTACTTGAACTGAAAGCGAACCCAAATCGTATCGCTTTAGGAACGGTTATTGAAGCACGTCTAGATAAAGGACGTGGCCCAGTAGCAACACTGCTTGTCCAAACAGGAACTTTAGAAACCGGACAATCTTTAGTTGTTGGTGCTGTTCACGGACGTGTTCGTAAAATGGTTGATGATTTAGGCCGTGAAATTAAGAAGGCTGGTCCATCAACACCTGTAGAAATTATTGGTTTAAGTGATGTACCTGAAGCTGGTGATCTGTTTAAAGTATTTAAAGAAGAGAAACAAGCACGTTCCGTTGCAGATTCTCGGATGCAAGAAAAAATCGAAAGTGAAAGAAAGAAAAGTTCTGCAGTTAGTTTAGATGAATTATCGAAACGATTAGCAGAAGGAGAAATCACAGAAATTCCAATTGTTTTAAAAGCGGATGTTCAAGGATCAGCTGAAGCAGTAAAAGATGCTCTAGAACGTATCGAAGTTGGCCAGTTTAAAGTGAATGTTATTCGCTCGACTGTTGGCGCAATTACTGAATCAGACATTATGTTAGCAACTGCATCGAATGCAATAATTTATGGATTCAATGTTCGCCCTAGTGCGTTAATAAGAAATAAGGCCAAAGAAGAGGGTGTAGACATTCGCCTACACAACATCATTTATAAAGCTGTTGAAGAAATGGAAGCAGCAATGAATGGTATGTTGGATCCTGTCTTTGAAGAAGTAATTTTAGGGCAAGCAGAAGTTAGACAACTATTCAAAGTGTCTAAAATTGGAACGATTGCTGGTTGTATGGTTACTGATGGAAAAATGGTCAAAGATTCGAAAGTGCGACTCATTCGAGATGGGGTCGTTGTCTATGATGGTCAACTGGGATCGCTAAAACGTTTTAACAATGATGTAAAAGAAGTTAAGTCTGGATTCGATTGTGGACTCACCATAAAGAACTTCAATGACATTAAGGAAAATGACATTGTTGAAGCTTATGGAGATCAAGAGGTTACTGACTAATGAGCATCAAATTAGAGCGAATTGAAAATCAAATTCGAAAAGAAGTATCATCAATTTTACAATATGATATTAAAAATCCAAAATTCGGATTTGTAACAGTAACTGATGTTGAAGTAACACGAGATTATTCATTTGCAACAATCTTTGTGTCATTCTTAAATACAAAAGATTTGATTGCACAAGATCGATTGGATGAACTCAATCGGGTTAAAGGCGTTGTTCGTACAGCACTATCAAAACGATTAACAATTCGAAAAACACCAGAATTAATTTTCAAAATAGATGAATCCTTTGATTATGGAAGTCGTATCGACGATATTATTTCTAAGTTGTAAATTAAAAGGTCTAAACCTCTAGGTTATAGACCTTTTTTAAATGATGTCGATGGTTATAAACGATTAATATAGTCATCACAACAACGATTAGATTACAAACTAGTATGATGATTCGGCTATCATAGATTTCGCCCAACGCACCCGAGAACAGTTGACCAATAATCATTCCGGTTGTCGTAATGGTTTGAAATGTTCCGTTGAACCGAGCTCGATAATTATTGTCGACATAGGTTTGTGTTGACGAAATCCGAATGTTAAACGATGTAACAGACAATAGTCCGATAAAGAAAGCACTGAGTACAATTAGAGGTTTTGGGAAAAACAGATGAAATCCATGTAAAAATGAAATGATGATATAAACACTAAAGGCAATGTTGTATTTCTTATGTTGAGGAAGTTTATATCGATAATGAATCATTCCTCCAAGAAAACGACCAACAACATTTGCCAGGTTTACAATGCTGTATAGAGTTGCTCCTAATTCGACATTGTTATCGTAATAAGGAAGCTCTAATGTCTGAGAAACACTAGTCTGTAATAGCGAATTAGTAAAAAAATAAGCAACAATGACCATAAGTCCTGGATTCATTTTTATGTAAGTAAAGCCTGATTTGAACTGATTAATAAATGATTCTTCCTTAACTGTGCTCTTAATTTGACTTTCATCTGTTTTAATTTTAGTTTCAAAAATTGCTGCAACCAAAAAGGAAATAGAGTTAAACAAAAAAATAACCTCAATCCCTATGGTATCTCTTAATAAAACAGCGAGTGGTAATGTCATACTTGCTAGTGGATAAATCATACTAGATATTGAATATGCTTTTGAAAACTGACCTTCAGCAATTAAAGTTGGATATAAAGAGTCATAAGCTACTGAATAGATAGAATCGACGCTTCCAAGCACCATAGCGAGAACTAAGAAAAATGGGTAGGAAAAATATCCATTCTTTACAAAAATAAAAATGAATAAGAACAAGAAAGATGCGAAAAAATCTAGACTGTAAATAGTTTTAAGTCTAGATCTTTTGTCCAAATAAGTTCCAGCAATGCTAGTAATAATAATTCTAGGTAACGAGTACGCGATTAAGTAAATTGCAAAAGCAAGTGTTGATTTTGTATATTGGTTGACCATTAAACTCAGTGCAAAGCTAGATAGGGTATTCCCTAACATGGATACAATTGTACCAATTGTAATAATAGTAAAGTTCTTATTCCATAATGGTTTTATCATTTTATCACCTTTAGCTATTATACGCTGTTCAATTATTTAATCAATAAATTGTTTGAGAAAAGATTGAGTTTCTAGCTCTTGAGGATGTGTAAAGAGTGTTTGTGGATCATTTTGTTCAATTATGTTTCCATCTTTCATAAAGATGATTCGATTTGAGATGTTTCGTGCAAAACGCATCTCATGAGTAACAATTACCATGGTGATGCCTGTCGTTGCTAGGTTTTGGATGACCTCTAATACTTCATCGACCATTTGAGGATCAAGTGCAGAAGTTGGTTCATCAAGCAGCAATACCTTGGGATTCATACTGAGGGCCCTAGCAATCGCAACACGTTGTTGCTGTCCACCAGAAAGTTGGTTAACATTTTTATCAGTTAAGTTTTCTAAACCAACTTTTTTTAGATTAGTATAAGCAATCTCGATTGCTTCTTTTTTATTGCGTTTTAAGACTTCGACTTGACCAATTACACAGTTTTCAATTACAGACAAGTGATTAAACAAATTAAAGTTTTGAAATATCATCGTTACTTCACTGCGATACTTGCTGATATCAAAGCCTTTTGTATTAGTATTGATGCCTTGATATAAGATATCCCCTTGTTGATAGCTTTCTAAATGATTAATGCACCTTAAACAGGTTGATTTACCACTACCACTCGGCCCTATTATACTTACAATTTCGCCTTGTTTGATACTAAACGATATGTCTTTTAATACTTCTTGTTCGCCATAGTTTTTTACTAGGTTTTTGATTTCAATTATAGCCATTTTAAAGTGCTCCTGGCATCGTTTGGGAAGTAATGGTAGTTTTACGTGTGACTTGTAATTTCTTTTCAATTAGCATAAGTAAACGAGTCACTGTAAAGGTTAAGATGAAATAGATAATCAATGCAATAAAGTAAGCCGTCGTAAAGTCATTTGTTCTGCCTGCATTCGCCATGGTTTGATAGTAAAGTTCTGTAACTTGAATAGCATTCAAGACGGATGTGTCTTTAATGTTAACAACGAATTCGTTACCTATAGAAGGAAATGCGTTCTTAATTGCTTGTGGAAGGACAATTTTTCTAAAAACTAAAGAACGTTTCATCCCTAAAGCAAGACCTGCTTCACTTTGTCCTCTTTCAACGGATTGAATTCCTGATCGCATAATTTCAGCCATGTAAGCTGCTGTGTTAAACGAAACGACCAGGATTCCTGCTACCATTGGTGTCCATCGTAAAATTTTGTACAATCCATAATAGACAAAAACAGCTTGGACCATCATAGGTGTTCCACGAACAAATTCGATATAAAACATTGTTAATAGAGAGATAAGTTTTTTAAACAAACGAACGAGAACATTGTCGTATTCATCAATTTGTATGTTTCTAAGCATTGATAAACCAAATCCCAGAAATAAACCTAAAGTTGTTGCAACCAATGAAATAATTAAAGTGTTTTTAGCACCGTTTAAGAACAAAGAAGAGTTGTCATTAAATACTTCGAAAGCTTTTATAAACATGCTTATTCTCCTTGTTCTGCGTTAATTGCCTCTTGCATCCAAGTATCACGAGAAGTCTGATCAATTTGAGATAATGCTTTGTTTAATGCTACCAATAACTCATGATCACCCTTACGAATTGCGATTGAAACAGCTGTAGTAATATCTTCGCTCTGAGTAAATCCCTGACCTTCTTCAAACTCAATCATCATTAAATCAGGGTTAGTAGCTAAAATGGATTCTGCTGTAGGTTTTTCAGCAGGTGCTCCATCAGCTGTTCCAGATTTTATTGCATTAACAATGAGTGGATACGATGTTAATGCAGGTTGGTGGTTGACACCTTCAATCTGATCAATAATCAAATCATAGTTTGTTCCCATTTGACCAACGATATTTGCTCCAGAAAAGTCTGATAAAGAAGTAGCTGTCGCATATATGGAATCTTTTGAAACTAACATTACATAGTCTGATTCATAGTAAGCATCAGTAAAATCAACTTCTTTTGCTCTTTCTTGCGAATAACTCATTCCAGCAATAATTGCATCGATAGAGTCCGATTGAAGGGCAGGAATCAGTCCATCCCATGTAATTGCTTTAATCTCTAATTCTTTGTTTAAAGAAGTCGCTAGTTTTTTAGCAATGGTCACATCATAGCCTTTGCAATAACCATTCGCTGAAGGGACATGAACCGATCCTTCATCTTTATCACTTTGTAACCAATTAAATGGTGCATAGTTGCACTCAAGACCAACTACAAATTTGTTTTCATCATTTTCTGTTGAACAACTTGTGAGTAATAATACTGTTAATACTGCTACTAATAATTTTTTTAGCATTATAATGCTCCTTTCAAAAATAAAAGATCAGGCTAGCTGATCTTGTTTGAACAAAATAGTCTAGCTCCTCTTCCTTGAAGGAAGGAGTGATATAGGTGTTCCCTATATCCCCACAAATGATTTATGCCTAAATCATTTGTTCGGCAGTGACTACCTTTCAGCTTTTTCTTCGTCTGCCGACTCGAAAGCTTACTCATCTACACTGCAACCTCTAATAAATCTTTTATACAGGTAGTTTAACAGACTCTTTGTATTAGTCAAGCTTTTTCATTCTTTTTCTGAAAGATTTTCAAATCTGGCAGTTATGTTGTTAATGAATCTGAATTTTCGTATAATAAGAACGGTGATTTTATGCAAGGGATCGTATTGATTAACAAAGAAAAAAATATGACATCTTTTGATGTTGTTAAAAGAATAAATCGTTATACACATTTGAAAGTTGGGCACACTGGAACCTTGGACCCTCAAGCAACCGGTGTACTTGTTTGTTTAGTGAACAATACAAAAGTATTAAACTTTTTGGACATGTCGACTAAAACATATCGAGCTCAACTTTTGTTTGGTAAAAGAACGGATACTTTAGATATTTGGGGAGAGATACTCCAGCAAAAAGAGATTGTTCCTTTTACAAAAGAACAAGTTATTGATGTGTTACAGTCTTTTGTTGGTATTACTCAACAAAAAGTACCAATGGTTAGTGCAAAGAAAATTAAAGGAAAAAAGCTCTATGAATATCATCGAGAGAAAAAAGAGATTGAACAACCTATTATTGATATTGAAGTATTTTCAATTAACCTAATAGATATCGACAACATCAGTATCGAGTTTGACGTAACCGTTAGTAGTGGGACCTATATACGAGCATTGTGTGAGAGTATTGCTATGAAATTAAATAATATTGGAGCAATGAGTTCGCTTGTTCGTTTACAATGTGGTATTTTTAAATTGGAAGATTGTCATACACTTGAAGAGATACTCTCTGACTTACCCTCTTATTTAATTGATATTAAAGAAGGTTTGAAACATCTTCCTTTTGTAGAGATAGAAAATCCTACTAATATTTATCATGGAAAAGTGTTAGACTATGACTATGTTGGTGAAAAAGCAGTTGTTATATATAAACAGCAAGCTCTAGCAATTATTGAATATAAAGAAACTGAGCACAAGTATCGTGTATTAAGGGGGTTGTGGATATGAAAGTAATTAATGTAAAACTTAATGAACCGATAAAATCGGTTGGAAAATTGAGTGCATGTATTGGTTATTTTGATGGATTACACAAAGGCCATCAGCAATTAGTTAATAAAGCGATTAAAAATGCGAAAGAGAATAATTGTTTATCCTGTTTAATTACGTTTGATCCAGATCCAGTAGTCATTGTAAAAAATTTAGATTTTAGAAAACACTTAACGCCTTTACAGAGAAAAATCGATATCGCAAAGCAGATTGGTATTGATGTTGTTGTTGTTCTTAATATGACAAAAGAGATGTCAATGTTAGATCCTAAAGATTTTGTCGACTCAATTCTTGTTGCATTAAATATTAAATATCTTGTTTGTGGTTATGATTTTCGTTTCGGTTTTAAAGGTGCTGGTGATTCAGAGGCACTTAAAGAATTTGGTAAAGAACATTTCATGACACAAGTAATTGAGCCCGTTGTTTTTGATAATCAAAAAATCAGTTCTACAAGAATTATTAATGCACTCAATGAAGGTGATGTAGAACTGGTTTCAATCTTGTTAAATAGACCGTATTCAATAAAATCAAAAGTTGTACATGGTCGCAAACAAGGGAGAAAAATTGGATTTCCAACAATCAATTTAGAATATAATATTGAATATTACACCCCAAAAGAAGGAGTTTATTCAGGTGTTGCTATCGTAGATGGTCAAGCCTATCGAGCGATGACAAATGTTGGACACAATTTAACGTTTAATCATACCCAAAATTTATCAATAGAAGCCAATATATTAGATTTTAATGAAGATGTGTATGGCAAAGAAGTAGAAATTATGTTTACACATCGACTTCGTGATGAAATGAAATTCGATACTGTGCAAGAGCTAATTAATCAAATGAAAGATGATGAAATGCAAACGTTAAATAAAGTCAGTGTTCAGATGTTAAAATCTTTGGTATAATGGAAGGGTAAGAGGTGAAACTATGGCAGAATACATGGATGTAAAATTCAAAAATGAATTAGGTGAAGTACACATTAACAAATCAGTCTTCGAGTGGATTGCTAGAAATATTGTCGAAGAAATGAAAGGCGTCGATATTGTCGATGGTAGTTTCAAGAAAGGTGTTGTTTGTACTCTTTCAAAAGAAGGTTTACTTAAAATTGAAATTGAGGTTAAGCTGGATTATGGTATGAATGCTGAAAGAACATCTCGCACTATTCAAGAGAATGTCATCAACAATATTAAAAATAGTACTGATGTTGTAGCTGATCAGGTGGATATCAGTGTTATTGGTTTTCATTTTAAATAAGCCGAAAGGCTTTTTATTTTTAAGTGAAGGTTGTAGTAATTTATGGTAAAATAGGATAAGGTGATAACAGTATGTCAAGAAGCACACAACGTAAAGAAGCAATGTTTTATTTATATCAGTATCTGTTAAAAGAAAATGCTCATCTGAAAATTGATTCAGAAGATGTTTTCTTGTTAAACGAAGCGTTTCAATCAGTCATTGGCATTAGTTTAACTCAAAAAAAAGATTTAGTAGAGCTTATCAATGATGAACTCATTGATTGGACCTTTGATCGTTTAGGTTTTATTGAACAAGCGATTCTTTTGCTTGCTTGTGGAGAAGCAATTATTTTACAAACTGAAAAACAAGTCATCATCGATGAAGCTGTAAAATTAGCTAAAGAGTTTGGCGATGAAGATGATACTTACAAATTAATCAATGCAACCTTGGATAAGGTTTTAGACATATGAGTCAAATTAAATCCATTACACAAGTTGTTAATTCAATTAAGAGTGTTCTTGAATTATCTCATGAACTCAAAAACATTACCTGTAGTGGCGAGATATCGAATTTAACTAAGCATGCTTCGGGGCACTGGTACTTTAGTTTAAAGGATTCAAAATCAAAGATAAATTGTGTGATGTTTCGTAGAGACAATCTGAAAGTGAATCATTCAATTGCTGATGGAGATGAAGTAATCGTAACAGGGATGGTTACTATCTATGGTGGAAATGGACAAGTACAGTTAGTGTTAAGTACGATGCAACTAGCAGGACAAGGAGCGTTATACAAAAAATACTTAATGCTTCGTGATAAGTTGAATAAAGAAGGATATTTTAGTAAAGAACATAAAAAAACTCTTGTTAAATATCCTGATTCTATAGGTATTATCAGTGGACACAATAGTGCAGCTTTAGCAGATATTTTACAAACCTTGAGTAATCGCTGGCCTATAGCTAAAATAAGTATTTACGAGTCATTAGTTCAAGGCTCAAATGCTCCAGAGAATATTATTAACAATTTAAAGATTGCTGATCAAGAGGGTCATGACGTAATTATTCTTGGAAGAGGAGGGGGATCTTTAGAAGACCTATGGGCTTTCAATAATGAAGAATTAGTTAAGACGATCTATCATGCTAAAACACCGATTGTTACTGGTGTTGGTCATGAAATTGATATCACTTTGGTTGATTATGTAGCTGACCTTAGAGGACTTACACCGACAGCGGCTGCACAATTAGCAACACCTGATAAAGATGAACTTCTCGACTTATTAGCTTCAATTGATAATCATCTAATTAATAAAACAAGACATCATTTCAATAACTTGCAACTAAGCTATGAAAACACAGTTGCTCGAAGCATCTTGAAGCGACCTAATTTATTGTTTATAGAACCTTCGCTCAAGTTACAAGAACTATCAAAAAAACTAGACAATTTCGGTTTATTTATCACAAGTCTAGAAGATAAAATAGTGGATTCTCAACAGAAACTTTTGGTAAAATCAACCTATTTTAAAGAAAAACAAATTAAATTGATTTCGGATTATCAAAGTCAACTTCAGAACAAATGGTTAAATAATTTGAGTAGTAAGAAACATGATTTACAAAATATGATGACACAACTCGATTTAAAGTCTCCTCTGACCATTATGAAGAAAGGTTATTTATTATCCTATCAAGAGGGTAAGTTGATTACCAACGCAAATCAAGTTAATGATCAAAAACAACTCAATCTTCAGTATTATGATGGATTGATCAATGTTAAAGTACTTAAGAATGGAGTAAACAATGGCCAATAAACTAACTTTTTCTGAAGCAATGGAAAAACTGAATAGTATTGTAGAAAAATTGGATGATAGCTCTCTTCCGCTAGAGCAATCACTTGCTTTGTTTGAAGAAGGATTAACATTATCCAAACAATGTCAACAAGAGCTTAAGCAATTCGAAAATCGCATTAATAAAATCATTTTAGAAAATATTGAGGAGAATTAATATGAGACAAATAGTAGATGAACAGTTACAAGAACTAATTTTACAATACGAATCATCGAATGTAAGGGATGCAGCGGAATACTCTTTGTTAGCACCTGGAAAACGTGTTCGTCCCTTATTAATGTTAGCTTTGATTAAGGACTACGGATCTGACCCATATTTAGGATTAGATGTCGCTTGTGCGATAGAATGTATTCAAACGTATTCGATTGTTCATGATGATTTACCAGCAATGGATGATGATGATTTTCGTAGAGGTCAGCCTACAAACCACAAAGTTTATGGTGAAGCACTTGCAATATTGGCTGGAGATTCTTTATTAACAATGGCATTTGAAGTGTTAGCTCAATCGAATTATAGTGATGACAAGAAAATTAAATTAATTGATTTGTTTGCGAAAAGGGCAGGTATGAATGGAATGATATTAGGGCAAACACTTGATTTATCCTATGAGACACAGCCTTGTGAATCGTTAGAAGACTTACTAACAATGTATGATCTTAAAACAGGTTGTTTGTTAAGTCTTGCTCTTGAGGCAGCAGCAATATTAGTTGAGAAAGATAAAGATCGTGAAGTGTTAAAAAATATTGGCTATCGATGTGGACGTGCCTTCCAAATCCAAGATGATATATTTGATGTTGTTAAGACATTAGAGGAAATTGGAAAGACTGTGGGATCAGATAAGTTTAACAATAAGACTACTGCGTTAGCTTTTATGACTATTGAAGAGGCCAATGAATTAGTTGTATCACTTTATGCTCAAATAAGAGAAGATTTATTTGAATTAAAACTTATTAATTCAGAAATATATACTATGATTGAATATTTAATGAGTCGTCAAAGTTAGGAGGAAACTGTGAAGATTAATGAAATAAAGGATCCACTTTTTCTTAAGACATATTCTATTAAACAATTAGAAAAGTTGTCAAACGAAATCCGAGATTTTTTAGTAGATACTGTATCTAAGACTGGGGGGCATCTTTCTTCAAATCTTGGAACAGTTGAATTAACGGTTGCTATCCATAAGGTTTTTAATTCGCCAACAGACAAGATTCTTTTTGATGTTGGTCATCAATCGTATACACACAAGATTTTAACTGGTCGAGCAAATCAATTTCCAACTTTAAGACAATATAATGGATTATCAGGCTTTCAAAAATTATACGAAAGTGCACATGATCCTTTTGAAGCAGGACATGCAGGCACTGCTTTATCCATAGCCTTTGGGATGGCGATGGCTCGTGACTTAGATAACCAAGATTTTAATATCATTGCGGTTGTAGGCGATGGGGTATTAACTAATGGAATGATTTATGAAGCAATCAACCATTTAGGTAGTCAAAGCTCAAAAGTCATTATGATTATTAATGACAATGAAATGGCAATATCAAAAAATGTTGGGTATATTAATTCTGCTTTCTCACAACTTAGTATCGCTAAGCCATACGTAGAATTAAAAGAAGATGTCAACAAAGTACTTTCAAAAGGAGGGATTTTTACAAAACCTGTTCGGAAAGCAATTGTTGGTGTTAGAAATTCAATCCGGAAGTCTGTTGTTACTCCTAATGTTTTTAGCGACTTTGGAATGAAATATATTGGACCATTTAATGGACACGATATCCCTGATTTAATTAAAGCTCTAGAATATGCTAAAGATTACAATGGGCCAATCGCTATTCATTTCAAAACTATTAAAGGAAAAGGGTATAAACCATCTGAAGAAGATGCCATTGGTGTTTGGCATGGTGTATCACAGTTTGATCCTAATACTGGGGAAAGTAGCGTTGCGTTACCCGAAGGAGTTCTTTCATATTCTTCTATAATTTCTGAGACTCTGATTCGTTTAGCAAAAATCGATAAAGACATTGTTGCGATAACACCTGCTATGATTGTTGGTTCAAAGCTTGAAAAGTTCTTTGAAATGTTTCCAAGCAGAAGTTTTGATACCGGAATTAGTGAAGGACATGCATTAACGTTTGCTTCAGGACTAGCTTTAAGTCACAAGAAACCATTTGTTTCGATTTATTCTACGTTTTTACAACGAGCTTACGATCAGATTAACCATGATGTAACCCGCATGAATTTACCTGTTGTTATTGGTGTTGATAGAGCAGGAATTGTTGGAGAAGACGGAGATACACATCATGGTTTATTTGACATTGGTCTTTTAAGACCACTCCCCAATTTAATAATTGCACAGCCTAAAAATTCTGATGAAGCGCAACAGTTGCTGTACACAGCTTTTAAATCCAATAGACCATTTGCTTTACGTTATCCAAGAGGTAATGACAATTATAAACCAGTTGATTCCTTTGAAGAAATTGAAATAGGAACATGGGAGTTACTTAAACTAAGTGAAGAAAATCCACATGCAGTTATCTTAAGCTACGGTAAAGAAGTTGAACTGCTCAGTAATAAAATTAAATCAAATAACTTTAACTGGTGGGTAGTTAACATGAGATTTATTAAACCTATTGATAAATCATTATTGAATACTCTATTTAAAATGGAGACAAACCTCTATATTTATGAGACTGATTATCCTTCTGGTGGAATGTCCGAAGCAGTATTATCTTATGCTCAAACTCAAGGATATATTCAACAAATTGAAACAATTACACTTGGTGATAGCTATATTCCACACGGTAGTATGTCAAAATTAAGGCAAATAAATGGTATTGATATCAATAGTTGTGTTGAAAAGGTTATGAAATCATTAAAGGAAAAGTCTAAATAATTGAATAAAATAAATGTGAGAAAACTATGTTAAAACATCTATTAATTGATAACTACATCTTAATAAATCATTTAGAGTTTTCGCTGGATGCCAATTTCTTAGCAATTACTGGAGAAACTGGAGCAGGAAAATCAATTTTTATCAATGCTATATCATTGATAAGTGGCGATCGACTAAGCTCAAATGTCGTACTAGATCCTTCAAAGAAGACATTAATTGAAGGGGTTTTTGAGTTTAAAAATACATCTCTTGCTTATCAAAAAATGATAGAATTTGGTTTTGAGATGGATGAAGAAGATCATATCTTTTCTCGAGAAGTTTCTGCTGATGGCCGATCAGTTTATCGCATTGATCGTAAACAGGTCTCGTTAAGTATTGTCAAAGAAATACTAACCAGTGAAATTGATATTCATTCGCAATTTAATACGCAGCGGTTACTAAATGAAAGTGAGCACTTAAGACTTCTTGATAAATTTTTAAATAATGATGAGTTACTGATCAATGTTAAAGAGTTGTATTCAAAGTATCAGGAAGCTCTTAATAAGAAGCAGAATTATCAAAATTCATTAAAAGAACTTAATAATATTGATGAAATTACAAAGCAAGTCTCTGAGATTGAAATTTTGAATCCAAGTATTGAAGATGAAACCAACTTACTGCATCAAGTTAATGAAATGTCACAGTTTGAAAAAGAGTTGGAGGCTTACCAAAATATTAACCAATTACTTTTAACAATCGATACTGGAGCGCTTTATGGTTTAAAAGAAAGCACTTCTAATGACGAAATAAATGAATTGTTGGCTTCTTCCTATTATCAGTTAGAAGAAGCAAGCCGATTAGTTGAGAAAAAGCTATTGACTGCTAATTTAGATGAACATCTTTTAGAACAGTTGAATCAAAGAATTTTTGAATATAACCGTTTAAAAAGAAAATACAAAATGTCTACTGAAGAAATGTGTAAATTCCTTGATGAAAGCAAGTTATTAATTGAGGAATTATCGGATAGTGAAAGAGTATTGCGTGAACTAGATATTAAAATTCATAAAGCATATGAAGTGTTTATTGGTGAAGCAAAAAAATTATCTCAATTGCGAAAAGACAAAGCAAAAGAACTCTCTAAACTTATTTCTAAACATGGCAAAGATTTAAGCCTTAATGCTGTTGACTTCCGGATCGAATTTAGCGATAGTATTTCTTCAAATGGTTTAGAGACTTGTCGCTTTATGGTAAGTCTTAACAAAGGGATTGAGCCTGGTCCATTAAATAAGGTTGCAAGTGGTGGTGAGTTGTCGCGCTTGATGCTAATTCTTAAGGTTATCTTTAATGACATTATGGAGATAGGTTTGATTATTTTTGATGAAATTGATGCTGGCGTTTCGGGGAATGTTGCTAAGGAAATGGCATTGAAGATGAGCCAGCTTGCTTCAAAAAGTACAGTAATTTGTGTGACTCATTTAGCAATAGTCGCTAGTTATGCAGAAAAGCAATATTTAATTTCAAAATCAAACTCAAATGTTGATATATAATTATTAGATGAGCATAAAAGAATTGAGCAATTAGCTATTATGATGAGTTCTAAAAATGATAAAGCTGCTTTGCTTTTGGCTAAAAATCTTCTAGATGAGTCTACTATGGAGAAACAAAATGTCTGCTAGAGTTATTTTTCATATTGATTTAAATGCATATTATGCAAGTGCAGCGCAAATAAAGAATCAAGAACTACTTGGTAAACCAGTTGTTGTTTGTCGCTCAACGCGTGGAGCGGTTGTTACCACTGCTTCTTATGAGGCAAGAGCATATGGGATATTTTCAGCAATGCCTTTGTCGATTGCCTATACCAAATGTAAAGATTTAATTGTTGTTGAACCTGATTTTGACTTCTATAACACTTTGTCTCAAAAATTTTATGAACTTCTTTTTGAGTTTTCTGTTCTTGTTGAAAAAGCATCAATTGATGAGTGTTTTTTAGATGTAACTGAAACAATTAAAAACTACAATAAGCCACTCAATTTAGCTGTTGATTTTCAAAGTAGAATTTTAAATGAGTTGGGTTTAAAGTCATCGATTGGTGTTGGTCCTAATAAATTTTTAGCAAAAATGGCAAGTGACATGAAAAAACCAATGGGTATTACAGTACTAAGAAAACGAGAAGTTGAAAGTAAGTTGTGGCCATTAAACATTGAAGATATGTTTGGCATTGGCAAAAAAAGTCAGTCGATGTTAAAAGCTATTAATGTTCATACCATTGGCGATCTTGCTAGGGCTGACAAAACTCTACTACAACCAATCTTTATGAATCAACTAGATGCTGTTTTACAACGAGTATATGGTGATGATAGCAAGATTATTGAAGTGAATAACGATGTGAAGTCGATATCTGCTTCTAGTAGTTTGTTTGAAGGTCTAGGAGACTACGAAGATATTTCATTATTAATTGCGAATCACTGTGATGATATTGCTTCTAAAATGAAGAAAGACAATATGTATGGTTTAACTTTGTCTATGGCAATTAGTTTCGATGATTCTAAAGTTACATCGAAATCAAAGCGTCTCGACGATGGTTTTAAAAACTATCAACAGCTCTTAGAGCATGGACTTTTATTATTTGATGAGTTTGATTTTAGTGGTGAAGTGACTTACTTATCACTTAGCTTAAGTAATTTGAAAAAGCACGAAGAAGATGAAATATTCAACTTATTTAACATTAACAATCAGGTAAATAGTGTTTCTGATATTATTGAGAAGGTTAATAGTTTATTTAATAGTGAAGTTCTAACTGTTCCTTCAAAGATTAAGGTGAGAGACAGTGAATAATCAGTATCTTGTGGAATATCTCAATTATTTGCGTTACGTTGCTCAATATTCAAAACACACTATTGAGGCCTATCATTCTGATTTATTGATTTATTTAGAGAATCGTGACACTTTAAATGAAACACAAGAAGGACTACGTGAATTTTTGAGAGCATTTTCGAATGCACATGAAATGTCTTCAACTGCACGAATGATGAGTTCTATAAGAAAATTTTATGAATTTCTTCAAGTATCGAGATACATCGATTACAATCCTACGGATTTTTTAAGTATTTCGCAAAAGAAGAATAAGTTGCCTCACTATTTAACTTTAAAAGAAATTGAACAACTAGTTTCTTTTGAAACCATAGAACCAGATGATTACTTAGATCTAGCCATCATTGAACTATTATATAGTTGTGGATTAAGAGTGAGTGAGTTGTGTGAATTGAAAACTAGCAATATTGATACAAATGAAATGATTATTAAAGTACTGGGGAAGGGTGAGAAAGAGCGAATTGTTCCTTTTTCATCAAGAGCTTTAAATGCATTAGAAAATTATTACACACATTCTAAGAGCAAATGGATGAAAAAACTAGTCAATTTTGTATTTATTAATAGCAAATCAAAACCATTGAGCCGACAAAGTGTGTATAATAGAATTATTAGTAGAGCAAAACAAGTAGGTTTACAAAAACATGTAACACCACACATGTTGCGTCACAGTTTCGCAAGTTCTTTAATCAATGAAGGCGCAGACTTAAGATCTGTTCAGGAGTTGCTTGGACATAAAGATATTTCTACAACGCAAATTTATACACATTTGGATAAAAAGAAACAGAAAGAAATGTATGATCGGTTTCATCCCGGTAAAAAAATAGAAAAAGGAGATAAAAAATGAGAAAGTACAAACGTATAATTACCTTAGTAATGGATTCTGTTGGTGCAGGAGTAGCACATGATGCTGACAAATTTAATGATGTTGGTTCAGATACACTTGGCCATATCGCTCAGTTTATGAATGGCTTGAATGTACCTAATCTGCAAAGCTTGGGATTAGGCAATATTCATAAAATAAAAGGCGTTGAACCGATGATGTTGCGCCGTGGATATTATGGACTAATGGAAGAAGCTAGTGCTTCAAAAGATACGATGACAGGTCATTGGGAAATCATGGGACTTTATATAGATCAACCATTTCAAACCTTTACAGATACAGGGTTCCCTCAGGAATTATTGGATGAGTTAACAAAGAGAACTGGTCACAATATTATTGGTAATATCTCTGCAAGTGGTACAGAAATTCTTAAAGATTTAGGGGAAGAACACATGAGAACAGGAGATATGATTGTTTATACTTCTGCTGATTCTGTTCTTCAAATAGCAGCACACGAAGAAACATTTGGATTACAAGAACTCTATCGCTGTTGTGAAATTGCCAGAGAGTTAACAATGAGACCAGAGTGGAAAGTTGGTCGAGTTATTGCTAGACCGTTTGTTGGTGCAGATAAAGACTCTTTTAAGAGAACTTCAAATCGTCATGATTATGCTTTAAAGCCGTTTGGGAAAACTGCATTAGATAAGCTAAAAGAAGGGGGGTATGATGTAATTAGTGTTGGGAAAATTATTGACATTTTTGATGGAGAAGGAATTACTGATTATGTTAGAACAGTCAGTAATGAAGATGGAATGAACAAGACTATAGAGTTGATGAATAAAGATTTCAATGGTTTAATGTTTATTAACTTAGTGGATTTTGATGCTCTGTGGGGTCATCGCCGTGATCCACAAGGTTATGGTGACGGCTTAGAGGCTTTTGACAAGCAACTTGGAGACTTATTAAAGACTTTAACTGATGATGATTTGTTAATTATTACAGCAGACCATGGAAATGATCCGACATATCCTGGTACAGACCATACAAGAGAAAATGTACCTTTGTTAGTTTATTCACCTAGTATGGACGATTCGGGAATGCTTACACTAAGAAAGACATTCGCCGATATTGGTCGTACGATTACTGAAAATTTTGATGTAGAAGAAACAGAATATGGTACGTCATTCTTAAAGGAGATAATATAATGAAAAATATAGTGAAGATTATTGCTCTGGTTAGTGACGATTTTGAAGATTTAGAACTATGGTATCCAGTGTATCGACTTCGTGAAGAAGGATTTATTGTTGATTTGGTTGGAGAAAAAGCAAATCATGAATATATTGGTAAGTATGGAGTTCCTGCTAAAAGTGATTTAAGTTTTGAGCAAGTTGATGTAGAAAATTATGATGCAATTTTAGTACCTGGTGGATGGGCACCTGACAAACTCAGACGTTATGAAAAAGTTTTAGAGATGATACGTTACTTTAATGAACACAAGATGGTTATCGGACAAATCTGTCATGCGGGTTGGGTTTTAATTTCAGCAGATATCTTACGTGGTAAAACAACAACTAGTACACCTGGAATTAAACATGACATGATAAATGCAGGATCCAATTGGATTGATGTCGGAGCATGTGTTGATGGTCATATTGTATCGGGACAAAGGCCAGTTAATCTTCCTGAATACGGAAAGTATCTTGTGGAAGCAATTAACAAGCAAATTAATCGACAAAAATAACATAATATACATTATGCGAAGTAATTACACTGTAATTTGATCTTAACTCAACTAAAAGATGATTATAAAGAAATAGGGATTTGATGTCCCTATTTCTTTTTGAATAACATATACCATGCTAAGTGTGCTAT
>JAAYEW010000059.1 GCA_012728555.1 Erysipelothrix sp. | reverse complement strand
CAATAGGAAATGCTTCAGTGACAAGATTATTAAGGGTTTCATAGTCGATGTCATATTTCATCTTGCACTGAGTCGTCATTCTTGAATAAGTTGCAATACATGAATTGGCATGGGTTGTAGTGATTACTGCATGGCCTGTTCTAGCTGCCTCTTGGGCTGCAAAGGCTTCTGCTGATTTCATCTCACCAACACAGATAACATCTGGATTCGCCGTTAATGCTTTTTCTAAAAGCATTTCTTGATCTACATTCTGATTTTTATCTTCACTATATCTGGTGACTGTATGCACAACATTATTAATGACTTCACCTTTTTCGTTATATTTGACAAGATCAAACTCCCTCGTTCCGTTCTCAATAGTAAAGATTCTTTTATCATCTGGAATTGTAGATAAAATCCAACTCATAACAGTTGTTTTCCCAGAACTGGTTGCTCCTGTTATACATGCACTGATCCCATATCTTAAACAAAGACTGAGAAAATCCAGCATTTCTTCAGTGGCAGTACCAAACCTAATAAAATCACTTTTTGATAGCTTTTGTGAATTTACAATCCTAATTGATACCGCAACGCCTTTGTCTTTATCAATGACAGGTGGTCCAAATGCAGTAATTCTTATATTGTTTGCAAGATGGCCGACTACCATAGGCTGAGAATGATCTAGAATCATCCCCGATTGATGCAGTAATCTTCGAATCACATCCATGGCATGAGACGGTGAATGAAAAGTTTCTTTTGTTGCGACAACCTCTCCATTGGTATAAGTCACTTTGATATCATTCCACTGATTGATGTTGATTTCTTCAACATCATTGGATAACAAGTATTTTGTCAACAAAGAAAACTCTGCCATTTCTGAGTAGAGTTTTTCAATCAGTTCCTCAGTCGTTAAACCAGGGCTTTTTAATCCATAATCCTGTAAATATTTTGTGATATAATATTTAAGCTGTTCTTTTTGTCGGTCTGGTTGATTTAAAATTAATGTAGAATATTTGCTTGAAATATATTCTTGGATTGTGTTTTGTCAATAGGAAATGCAACAAAATGACAAGTAAAATGCAGCACCCCGTCAATCCAATAAATAGAAGATTATGGAACCTATAATTTCAATATTTGCTTTAGTTTCCGGTCTGCTTGAAATAAAGTCAAGAGTCTCTTCGCTTCTGCTCTTGACTTTATTTCATATGCCATGCTTCTTAGAAATTACCGAGGGGCTGAAGGGAAGAGTGATACAACTTCTGCTCCCGCCCCGCCTTAATTTCATTGTAGCATGGCATAACACAGACCTACTTTGGTGCCTGTTTACACTTTTTATCTCAGGGCATCAGCTAAAAAGTGATACAACTCATAAAATCACATTGCATTTCACTTCTTATTGTTTTCTCATCAGTGAGTTTACCAGGCGTTCACTGGGACCGTCGAAGACGATCAGGTGGCTATGATGAATAATACGATCTATGATGGCACTGGTTAACTTTTCATCATAGAAAATACCGTTCCATTTGCTGAATTCCAAATTTGTAGTTATAATCATGCTTTTACGTTCATAACAGTCGGAAATGACCTGAAATAAGAGCTGTGAACCTTCACGCTCAAATGGAATAAATCCCCATTCATCACAAATCAAGAGTTCCACTCTATCCAACTGTTTTAAGAAACGTTTTAGATTTCCCTCTGCTTTTGCATCCATAAGTTGGTTAACAAGTGCTGCTGTCCTGAAAAATCGTACATGTCTGCCCTTATTGCAAGCTTCTACACCTATGGCAGTAGCAAGGTGTGTTTTCCCAAGTCCAACTGGTCCATATAGGATAAGATTCTCCTTTCTATCGATAAACGAGGCATTCTTTAGTGTTTCTATATCTATACTGCTCGGTATTGTCATTTTCTCAAAACGGTAATTTCCAAAGGTTTTTATCACATCAAATCGTGCCTGCTTAAGCAAGTGATTTATACGGTTTCGTTCCCGTGCTTCTACTTCCATAGCCAATAACTTCTCAAGAAATTCCTCATGTGTTTGAGCCTGAATATTTTTATAGTTTTGAACAATACGCGAACCAAGTTTTAAGGCTTTGCAATGTTTGGCTATTAATTCTCGCATATCGGATACCCCCCAGACAACAAGTTATCATATACAGTATTATCAACAGTGTAAGGTACAACAGAAGGAATCTTAGTATTAGGCAAAACATCTTGAACCTGTATGTGGGTACAAACCATCGTATAATATTTAGCCCAGATGCTGTCTAAATCTTTTATTCCTCTCTCGATACAGAATCTAAAGGCTTCTACGGCTGTGTCCAGTTCGCTTTGCTCCAACATTTTCGCTAATAGTCGCAAAGACCCTTTTTTCTGTTCATAGCTACATAATGTAAGATAATCCTGAAGAGTCTGAGGCAACTCCCGGAAAAAACCGGTATATTTTAAAGCAGTAGGCCGACGACTCATTAATTCAAGATATGGTCCCCACTTCATCGATTCTTTCTGATCTCCATACAAACGTTTATGTACTTGGACTGTATTGTACTCTTCATCCATAATCATAACTGTGAAAGCGTCTGTTTTTATCATTAGTTCTCTCTGGGCATATTGTGGCCCAGTTGAATATTTTCTGTTGTCAAAGTTCACTTTACCATATTTATCTGCCTTTACTTTTTCAAGGCGATATATCTCATATTCAGATTTGGGGATATACCTCATTGCTTTTTTGTCTTCATCAAATAAAGTCTTAATAGGTACATTCTTTTTGTAGTGTTTCCTTTGCATATCTTCATCGCATTGGACAAGCAACTGGCGGTTGAATTCTCTAATATCCTCAAATTCCGGTATCGGTACCAGCATATTTCTTCTGGTATATCCAACTTTGTTTTCAACATGGCCTTTTTCATGTCCACTATTCGGATTGCAAAAGTTACTTTCAAATCTGTAGTGCATCCTGAATCGTGCAAAAGCGTCCGTAACCTTTCTTTCCCCATTAGATAATATTTTCTTGACAATTGTTTTATCATTGTCGAACCAGATACATGTAGGTACTTTCTCCATGTGTTCGAAAATATTTTTCATCCCTTGTAACAGGCATTCTATGTTCGCTCCTTTGAAAAGTTGTATATATCCTCCATTGCTATATGGAAACGACATGGTAACATAGTATCCTTCATATCGAATGCTGTTTTCTACAAAAACCGCTCTGCCAAAATCTACTTGTGCTTCACCAGCGGGATGTTCCAAAGGAATATATCCGTGACTTTCTTGGTGTAAAGCTTTCTTTTTCAAGCTTACATACCTTGCAACAGTGCGATAGGATATATTAAATTAATTATTATATTTTTGCTTCAGTTTGTTAAAAATTCTTTTTGAAGAATGCTTCTGTTTTCTTGGTGCATTAATATCGCTTATCAACCATTCGTCAATATCGTCTTTATATTTATCAATCAAAGTTTGCCTTACTCGTTTAACAACAGGTTGAGACCAATCCTCCTTATCAACATATTTTCGGACCGTTCTGAAGTTATACCCGGTCACTCTTGCAATTTCCCTAAGAGATAAACCTTTCTCTTCAAACAAATCTCTGATATACTTAATATTAGTCATTGTTAACATCCTTTCTAACCCCCTTTAGTATTTGACCAACTAAAAGGGTACTATTATTACGGGGTGCTGGCAATGACTATTTTATTTTTCCATCATAATACTCAGAAATGATTTTTATATCTGATATCGGTGATGGTATCGATATCAGTGGTAGTTTCATAGATGTGATTTTAGTGTTAAAATTTCTCATTATTACCAGCTAAACTGTTGCACTTTTACGTGGCAACTTGCTGCATTTTTATTTTACAACAGACATAAATTGGATTCAGCAATATTAACTTCATATTCAACTAATGCCCTTATTAGCATAAGTTCTACATCTGTAAGTTTTCTATTATCACCTAATTTCTCAGTAATGCTCTTCAAGTCATTAAAATTCGCTTCAACACTATCGT
>JAAYEW010000058.1 GCA_012728555.1 Erysipelothrix sp. | reverse complement strand
TCTAAGTTGCAGAGTGAACTAAGTTTTGTTGAAAGTGAGTTATTAAAGAACGATAAAGAAGTGTTAGAAAAAGTCATTAGTAAAGCACCACAAAATAATCATTATTTAACGGAATTACTTAAGAAAAAAGACCACAGACTCAGTGATGAAACAGAGATGACACTGGAAGCATTATCCCCTGTAATCAATGCGACAATGCCACTCTACAATAAAATAAAATTATCCGACATGGACTTTGGTGAATTTGAAGTGTGGGGACACAAATTTCCACTGTCGTTTGTTCTTTATGAAAATGAATATGACTATGAACTGGATTATGATATTCGTCATGGTGCTTATCACCAATTCTCGAAAGTCTTAAGTCAGTATCAACACAGTACAGCATTCAATTATCAAACACATATTATGAATGAAAAAATTATGGCAGAGCTCAGAGGGTTTGATAGCACCATTGATTATTTATTGGATAAACAAGATGTCAGCCGTGAACTCTATGATCGTCAAATCGATACCATTATGGAGAGATTAGCTCCAGCCATGAGAAAATATGCAGGGTTATTACAAAAACGCTATGGTTTAGAAACCATGAAGTTCAATGATTTAAAGTTAGTCATTGATCCTGACTTTGAGCCGACCATCACTGAAGAAGAATCCAGACAGCATCTACTAGAAGGACTTCAAATTCTAGGTGACGATTATTTAGAAATGATCAACAAAGCTTTTGATGAACGTTGGATCGATTTTGCGGTGAACCAAGGAAAATCAACAGGAGCCTTCTGTAGTAGTCCTTATGGTACCCATCCTTATATTCTTATTTCATGGACTAGTAAAATGCGAGAAGTCTTTGTTATGGCCCACGAACTAGGTCATGCAGGGCACTTCTATAACGCACATCAACATCAAAACATTACGGATAGTCGTCCTTCCATGTACTTTATTGAAGCACCATCGACTTTTAATGAATTGATGATGGCCAACCATCTACTGTCCAAAGCACAAGACAACCGAATGAAACGTTGGATTTACTCAACCATGATTTCTAGAACCTACTATCACAATTTTGTAACCCATTTACAAGAAGCTCACTTCCAACGAGAAGTGTATACCCGTCTAGATAAAGGACAAGGCATTAGTGCACAACTACTCAATAGTCTCTATAAGAAAACACTTCAAGATTTCTGGAAAGACGCAGTCGAGATTGATGACAATGCTGGATATACTTGGATGCGCCAACAACATTATTACAAAGGACTGTATCCATATACCTATAGTGCTGGACTCACCATTGCTACCGCAATGTCAAAAAGAGTACTAGAAGATCCAAGTGCTATAAAAGACTGGAGAGAAGTCTTGAACACTGGCGGTACCAAAGATCCAGTAGAACTAGCGGCTATGGCAAAAGTTGACATAACAACCGACAAACCTTTAAACGATACGATAGATTTTATTGCTTTCTTAGTTGATGAAGTTGAACGTTTAACAATAGAGATAGAGAATGAACAGTAGTTTAAAACAAACACCAGTGTTGTCACTTGATGTGAAAGAGGCAATCCAGTCGTTTCAAGAATGCGAGTTTGGTTATGACAAAGAACGAGCTCTTTTAGAAGCGGATCGATGTCTACAATGTAAACATCAGCCGTGTGTCAACTCCTGTCCAATTCACGTTCCAATTCCTCAATTTATCTCCATGATTAAAGAAGATAATTTAGAAGAAGCCTACCGTTTAATCACTTCTCGCAATAATTTTCCTGATTTTTGTTCGCGGGTTTGTCATGTGGAACACCAATGTGAATCAACCTGTGTCAGAGCACTCAAAGGAGAACCAGTCGGAATTAATCATTTAGAACGCTATGTAGCAGACCGCATGAGTCATACACCACTGACTAAACAAGGCTCTTTGCATAAGAAAGTCTGTGTAGTTGGTGCTGGACCTAGTGGTTTAGCGTGTGCTAGTGATTTAGCTCAACTTGGGTATGAGGTTAGTGTTTATGATCGAGAAAGTAAAGCAGGAGGGATGGTCTTTTATGGAGTCCCTAAATATCGGTTACCTTATGAATGGATTGAAC
>JAAYEW010000057.1 GCA_012728555.1 Erysipelothrix sp. | reverse complement strand
TGAAATTAATTTGAATTTAAATTTACAATTATCTGATGAAATGTTAACACAAAGTTTAACATGGGTTGGATTGCATGAGTTTCGATTTGAAAAATATGGAACGAGACAGTGGATAAATAATAATTCGAATTTTCCTGCTTCTCAAGGGTATCCAATCGCAGGGATTTGTGGGACAATTGCGGCAGCAACATTACTGTCATATTATGATGACTATATAAATGACAAATACGTTCCTTCTTACATTCGGCAAAGACATATTACGGGACCATCGTCACTTATAACCTCATTGTATCCTTACATTGATAAAGGCAAAAATGGGACAATACCCACTGACATTAGAGTTGGTATTACAAAATGGATGGGTTCTCAAAATATACCCATGTATGTTGGAAAAGTATAATCAACCTTATTAGGAACTAGTCCTATAGCAAAAAGCAGAATTAACAATAGTAGACCAATATTAGTTGGACTTTTATCAATTCTTGGCTCAACGTATGGAGATCATTGGGTAACTGCATATGCGTATACTGACTCGCTTTATAAAGTGACAGACAATTGGGGAGATTACAGAAAAGCGATTAATATTAGTTGGACGATAGGAGCTGTGTGGATCAATGAGTAAGAACAAGACAATTCTTTTGGTTATTATGCTAATTCTGTGGGTTATTGCTGATTGGAACAACTACTTTGGACTGTTCAAATTCTTTACAAACCCAAAGATTTCTATAAGTGACATTGATCAAGAGTATGAAACGCAATTTGAAAATTCGTATCTATTGCACTCGGTTGAATACAATTATTCATTGTTAAATCCAAAATCAAAAATGGTAAATGTCTTTGGAGCTTATAACAGTAATGAATTGAAAGCTTCCATTAGCCTAAAGTTACAAGAAAATGAACCCTTTTCAGTTTTGAACAAAAGCAAAAAACTGTTGACTGTAATACACCAATCCCATCAATACGATTTCTACGTCAAAGAGTTTACAGATGTGGCTTCAGATGATGATAAAACAATTGTCGACCCGCTCTTCCAAGTTCTGTTTGAGAGAAATAACATTTATTACAATTCATTAGTATGGGGAATTGACGGTAATTTAAAAGTTGAAGCAATTACTTCTGATTCAAAAGTCATCAAAGACATACTTCGAATCATGGATGATTTAATATCAGGTAATAATTAATAATTCTTAACAAGAGGGTAGAGTGAGCATGAAACCAAAGGTTTAACTCACTCTACCTTTTTTTATTATCCGCAATTTCCATCAGGAAAATGATGGAATGTGATAGAATAGAGAAGATTAAATAAAAATTATGAATAGAAAGTGAGCGTACAATGTTAAGAAGAAGCGAAGTGAATGTTAAAGATACATGGGATTTATCAATGATCTTTGAAACGGAAGAAGTATTTGAAAGTGAACTGGATGACTATGTAGAAGTTGTCAAGACATTTATCGAAAATTATAAAGGAAAATTAAGGAAACCGAAGAAGATTATCAGAGCATTGGATGAATATCGACTTATCCTACAAAAAGGAGGTCTTTTAGGTGCTTATGTACAACTCAATCTCAGCAGTGATCTCAATGATCCAAAAAATAATGATCGCCGAAGTTTATTGGTTTCAAAAACTTCTAAGTTGCAGAGTGAACTAAGTTTTGTTGAAAGTGAGTTATTAAAGAACGATAAAGAAGTGTTAGAAAAAGTCATTAGTAAAGCACCACAAAATAATCATTATTTAACGGAATTACTTAAGAAAAAAGACCACAGACTC
>JAAYEW010000004.1 GCA_012728555.1 Erysipelothrix sp. | reverse complement strand
TCTTACAAACATGTTTAAGAAGATAAAGGCTGTTTATGAGCAGGATAAAGCATTTATTCAAGAAAAAACTCCTTATTTTGTAGGGTTTATAAATAACCAAGAAGTTAGTATCGAGGATCATCTCTATCTAGATGAACAAACATGTTTCCATGGCTTTAAAGAATTGATGAAACAAGAGAAGTATCCGGTTTTAAGTGATTTAGCTCGTCGAATTGTTGATCGAGATTTATTTCAAGAAATCGATTTTGATGAAAAGACATATTCAAAGCTTTATCAACAGTTAATGAATAACGGGTATGACCCACAGTACTACTTGGGTTACGATGAACCTAAACAAAGACCTTATGTTCCATATAAACTTGAAAATAAGGATGGACTTATTTGGGTACTGTTAAGAGATGGTAGTGTTAAAGAAATTAGTCATGTTAGCTCCATTGTTAATGCGATGGCGGATGCGAAGTTAAAAGAAGATAAGAAGATATTTTATGTGGAGGATTAGATGAATTATTTTAAAGACAGACGAAATAAAGTATTAGAACAAATGCACACAAACGAGATGGCAATCTTTTTTGCGGGAGAACCAGTTAGGAACTCAGCAGACAGTGAATTTGAATTTAATAGCAACCGTAATTATTACTATTTAACGGGGATCAATGAACCAAGTGGAATTCTTGTTTTAATGAAACAAGGATTCCAAAGTAGTGAAACACTATTTATTCGAGACATTGATTATGATAAAGAAAAATGGATTGGTCGTTTTATTAGTGTTGAACAATCAAAAGAAGTGAGTCAAATCCAAAATGTGATGTTCATTTCTGGGTTTGAATCATACTTTGAAATGTCTTTATCAAGAAGAGGAATCGACAAGATAATGTTAGATATGGATCGTCAACACTTTTCTACAAGAGCTTTGGAAGCAGAACTGTTTGCGAGAAAGGTTCATGAGCATTATCCAATGTTACCAATCAGAAGTAGTCATGCGATGGTGTCGCAGTTGCGTTCTATTAAAGATGAAAAAGAAATTGAAGCGATTAAAGAAGCTGCAGAAATCACCAATCAAGCGATTCGTCGAGCAGTGAAACACATGAAACCAGGAATGTATGAATATCAAGTGATGGCTCATTTCTTGTTTGAACTACAAATGAACAATGCCACAGAGATGTTTGATACTATCATGGCTTCTGGTGAGAATGGTCCAATCCTTCATTATGTTGAAAATAGCAGCCAAATGAAAGATGGTGATCTTGTTTTGTTTGACTTAGGGGCTAAGAAAAATCATTACGGTGCAGATATTTCAAGAACGTTCCCTATCAATGGAAAGTTTACTGATTTCAGAAACAGATCTATGACATTGTCTTAACAGCTCAAGATGAGGTGACAAAAGCAGCGAAACCAGGAGTTACGTTATTAGAGTTAAACGATGTTTGTAAACAGAGTTTAACTAAAGGACTAATGGATCTTGGTTTCATCTCACATCCAAATGAACTCTCGAAATATTATTATCATTCAGTGTCACACTTTTTAGGATTAGATACCCATGATGTTGGTCAAACAATGACTTATCGATTAGTTGAGGGAAATGTGATTACCAATGAACCAGGTTTGTATATTGCAGAAAAGAACTTGGGGATAAGAATCGAAACAGATTTATTAATAACAAAAGATGGTTGTGAAGATTTAGCGTTTCAGATTATGAAAACAACAGAAGAAATTGAAGCATTCATGAATCAAAATTAAGAGTTCTCTGGACTCTTTTTTGTTTTGTAAAGTGACATTGTTGTCAGAAAAATACATTTCTCTTGACATAAACAGTACAACGATTATAATTCAAGGGAAAGTGAGACGTGATTGATATAAATCAGATCATTAAACTCTATAAAATACAGAACAACAAAAAACAACTGGTGTTTAAAGAAAGAGGTGTTGTGGATAGATTTCCTACCTCTACAAAAATTAAAATTGATACAGTTGGTTTGTTTTTTGAACTGGAGTTAAAAAGAGATGAACTGTATTTATTAAGAAAAGCGCAAGATATCGTTACGGAAGGCCTCTTTCATCTTCAGAAGAAGACGCGATTGGTCGTAGTTTCTGAAATAGGAGAAACGTTGTTTGATGTAGAAACATTATCTTATGAGCTTTTTGAAAATCGTGTGAACTTTGAATATGAGCTGTTTGCTTCCAATGAAAGCGTAGAACGTTTTCGATTTGAGGTAGAGTATTAGAATCGAGGGTTAAAATGGCAAATAAATCGGTACAAGATGTTGCGGTATCAGTATTAAAAAAGAAAAAGAAACCAATCGAGTTTAAGAATCTTTGGGATAACGTTAGTGAAGACTTGAAACTTGATGAGATTCAAAGAAAAAGTAAGATGGTGAAATTTTATAATGCTTTATCTTTAGATTCTCGGTTCATTCAATTGGATAAAAACAAGTGGGATTTAAGAGAAAGACACACATACACATCAACACGAATTAATCTTGAAAGTTTTGATGTTGACGATGATGAAACGTTAGATGTCGAAGAAATCAATGATGAAATCTTCGAACAATACGAAGAAGCTAACGAAGAAATCTACTAACACCGGATAACGGTGTTTTTTAAAGGGAGAAATTAATGATTAATCAGGTAAGAGAAAAGATGAATAGTAGTAAAATTGATACTTTATGGATAACGGATACTCACAGTATTGATTTTTTAACCAAGTATCACTGTGAAGCAGGTGAACGATTTATTGGTTTGTGCATAACGCAACAGGAAGTGATTCTTGTTCTAAACCACCTTTTTGAATACGATGGAATTAGTGAAGTTCAAGTAGTCTACTATTATGATTTTGAAGATGTCCATGAATTGATTTCTAAGCATACTGTTGGCAAGGTTGGCGTCGACAAATTCATGTCTACTCAATTTAGTTTACCTTTATCCAAATCATTTGATCTCGTAATTGGTAGTGATTGCGTCGATCGTTTAAGAGCAATCAAAAACGAGAATGAAATTCAAAAAATGGTAGCAGCATCAAAACTTAACGATTATGTTATGTCACTTGTTCCTTCGTTGCTAAAAGAAGGGGTGAGTGAAAAAGAGGTTGCGGTTAAGATTCAGAAACTCTTTTTTGACAATGGAGCTGATGCTTTAAGTTTTCAAATCATTGTAGCTTTTGGAGCAAATTGTGCAGATCCTCACGCTGTCCCAAGTGACAGAAAATTGAAAAAAGACGAAAGTATTATCATTGATATGGGATGTAAACTAAATGGATATTGTAGTGATATGACCCGGACTTTTTTCTTGAATAAAAACCCAATTAAAGAAATTTATGATATAGTTCTTCTAGCAAATCAAGAAGCGATAAAAGCAATAAAGCCAGGGTGTAAGTTTAGCGATATCGATAAAGTAGCTCGAATGATTATTGAAAAAGCGGGTTATGGTGTTCACTTTAATCATCGTTTAGGTCATGGCATTGGCAAGGAAGTACATGAACCCTATGATGTATCAATGAGTAATGATGTACTTATTGAACCCGGAATGTGTTTTTCAATTGAACCAGGCATCTATGTGAAGAACCAGTTTGGGGTTCGTATTGAAGACCTTGTTTATGTGAATCAAGATGGGGTGGCGGTATTGTTCAATGAATATACCAAAGAAGACGAAGTGATAAAATAGTAATGACCTATTTTCTTATTTCGTCTAGTATTTGCTAAATCCTTGTATACGTCATCAGACAACCCATATCTGAACCTTGCATAAATATAAATAAGAAGGAGAAACCATGGTTACTTATAAATTAAATGATGGTAACCAATTGCTAGCAATTGGTTGTGGAACAAATACTTTTGGTAAAGAAAACCAAGAATACATGGGAAATATTAACAACGATACAAGTTCCATTGAATCAGCGATAGATGTTGGTTATCGTCGATTTGACACAGCGATTAGTTATCGCAATGAAACGGTTGTTGCGTTGGGAATCAAACGAAGTCAAATTGAGCGCAAGGACATTTTTATTACATCAAAACTTCCTGGTAAAGAAGGATATATCGACAGTAGAGAACATGTTATACAAGGCATTGAACAAAGCTTAAACGCGTTAGATACAAATTATATTGATTTGTATCTCATCCATCATCCTTGGGATAATTTAGAACAAATCTTAATTGTTTGGAAAGTCTTTGAAGAGTATCATCAAAATGGTGTTTTAAAATCAATTGGAGTCTCAAATTTCAATGAAGAACAGCTACTGTATTTAATTGAAAACGCAACAATAGTCCCAGCAGTCAATCAGATTGAATCGAACCCTAAGAATCCAAACAATGAGATTATTAATTTCTGTTTAGAACATGGAATTGTACCGGAAGTTTGGGGCCCTTTTCATGGTATTGAGGATTCGCACATCAAAACTCTCGAAGAAATTGGTGAAAAATATCAAAAAAACTGGGCTCAAGTTCTATTGCGTTATCAACTCGATCGCAACGTTGCGATAATACCCAAATCGCATAATAAAGAAAGACAAGCGAGTAATCTCGATGTTTTTGATTTTTGTTTGTCATACGCAGACAAAATAGTTATTACAGAATTATTTAAGAATTAACACTTTTGCTTACTTTTGGGTTCTGAAGATAGTGTAGGTTTTCTTTCAATTAGAAAAGCTTCTGCTTTTCATAGACATCGTTTAATTTAGTAGCGCAGTCTACTTTAGTTGGAGGTTATCAAATTTGAAAGAAATCCTTTTTTGAGTATTCAGTATGTCGAGAAGGCACATATCTTAAAATAACTGTTACGTAACACTATTGTTATGGTACAACCAACTATGGTCACCGTTATAAATCATGAGTTTACCCATACCACCATCAATAGTAATACTTTGACCTGTTATAAAAGAAGCTTCTTTTTAACAGAGAAAATTGATGACAGAGACAACATCATCGACAGTCCCAATACGACCAGCAGGATGTTGATTGTGATTATTCTTACCAAAATCGTTCTTGGTTGTGTTAATCCAACCGAGACTGAGACTGACTCATAAACTCGCGAGTGGAAGAAATATTGATAATCGATCCATTTGGATTAATGTGTTTCGAAAACAATTTGGATAAATAGAAAGGAGCAGTCACACCAACAGATAAGGCTTCTTGAAATTCTTCATAATTAATCAGAAGATCGATAGCTCCATGTTCACCAATCACTTTCGTAACAAACGTTTCAATCGATGTTTTATTAGTCAAGTCTTTAACAAAGTATGGATTATTTTGTTTATCAATAAGACAAACACTTGCTTTTTGTTCTGTAAAAAATTCAACAAACGCTTTACCGATGCCATGAGCACCCCCGTAATGATAACAACTTGTTTTTTTTGCATAATTTCACCCCTTTGTATTCTATAAATAGTGTAACGACCTTACGTAACTTAAAACAGAAAAAGACAAGAGGCAGATAGGATAATCCTCGAAAACTTATTCTTTGATCGATGGGTATAAGAAAGGATAAGTTTGTCAACATCGTCCAAATAATGTAAACTGAATAAAGAAAGAAGTGAAATACAATGAAATTAGAAGAAGTCATGCTCAGGCTGTTTTTATCAGCAATTTTTGGAGCAATAATTGGTAGTGATAGAGTCATCAAAGGAAGACCAGCAGGAATAAAAACCCATGCACTTGTCGCTCTAGGGGCTTGTTTAGCCATGTTAATGGGAGAATATATATTTGTAGAATTCGGAGATTCTCAAGACGTTTCGAGATTGGCAGCCCAAGTCATTTCTGGTATTGGGTTCTTAGGAGCAGGGACGATTATCAATCGAGGAGTTAAACAAATAACGGGTCTAACTACAGCTGCGGGCTTATGGTTTGCGGGGATTTTAGGAATTGCTTTAGGAGGCGGATACTACGATCTTAGTATCATGAGTATGATTGTCTGGGCATTCATTTTTGTAGTGTTGTCACAAATAGATCACCATTTACAGAAATTGAACGATGAATTTACTTGTTACATTCAAATTGATGAACCCATGAACATTGTTTCACTTTTGTACCTATTTTCTGAGTTGAATTTGGAAGTTTTTAATCATCAGCAGTTAACAAAGGATGAAAAGCAGTACATAATTAATGGTTACTTTTCTAAACAACAATCACTGGTTCAAGCAAAAACATCATTGTCACAGATAAAAGGTATTAAGTCGGTTGAATTTACGATGGGTTAGAGAATTAAGACAATCAAATTAAAACCTCTTGATAGAAACAAGCAGGTTTGATAAAATAAGAAAGGGCCAAGCTCCTTAGGGAGAGTGGTTTTTCTTTTTTTAGAAAGATTAGGTGAGGTTATGAGTAAATTTGTATTTGTCACAGGAGGTGTCGTCTCAGGAATAGGTAAAGGGATTGTCGCAACCTCTTTAGGAAGACTACTTAAAAACAGAGGATTAAAAGTATTTTTACAAAAGTTTGATCCGTACATTAATGTCGATCCAGGAACTATGTCACCTTATCAACATGGAGAAGTTTTTGTGACCAAAGATGGAGCAGAAACCGATTTAGACTTAGGGCACTATGAACGCTTTATTGATGAAGAACTGACACAAACAGCCAACATTACGACTGGACGTGTGTATATGAATGTCATCAACAAAGAAAGGCGTGGTGATTACTTAGGTGCAACCGTTCAAGTTGTTCCACACATCACTGATGAAATTAAACAAAAGATTTATGATGCTGCCCAAGAATCAGAAGCGGATGTCGTCATCACTGAAATCGGTGGAACAGTTGGAGACATTGAGTCACTTCCTTTTTTAGAAGCAGTGCGTCAATTTCATTCAGAACACGAGAAAGATGAAGTCGTTATTATTCATACAGCAATGATTCCTGTTATTCCAGGAACTGATGAGATGAAAACAAAACCAATTCAACACTCGTACAAAGAGTTAATGTCGTTAGGAATCAAACCCAATATCATTGTTACACGATGTGATGTTCCAATTACTCAAGATGTTCGTAAGAAAATTGCGATGTTCTGTGATGTTAGAGAACAAGCGATTATTGAATCTCCAAATGTGAAAAATATCTATGAACTACCAGTTATTTTACAGAAACAGGGATTTGACAATTATGTTTGTCACAAACTAAACGTAAATGTTCCCGAAGCAGATATGAAGGAATGGGAAAACTTAATTTATAAGTCTCAGCATTTAAAAAATAAAGTAAGAATTGCTTTAGTTGGAAAGTACGTCCAATTACACGATGCTTATTTATCTGTAACCGAGTCACTCAAACATGCGGGTGTTGCTTTAGATACTGAAATAGTAATTGAATGGGTCAACTCCGAAAATATAAGTTCTGAAAATGTCTCAGAGTATTTAGAACATATGGATGGAATTTTGGTACCTGGGGGCTTTGGCGCTCGAGGAATTCAAGGAAAAATTAATGCTGGTCAATATGCTCGCGAAAATAATATTCCTTATTTTGGAATTTGTTTAGGAATGCAAACAGCTTGTATTGAAATAGCTAGAAATGTATTGCACCTAGATAATGCAACATCAACTGAATTTCAAGACGATTGTGAGAACCCAATTATTTCGTTAATGCCAGACCAAAACAATGTTCAAAATGTTGGTGGAACTTTACGATTAGGAAACTGGCCATGTACGCTAGAAGAGAATTCAAAAGTAAACAGATTGTATCAACAAACCAATATTTTAGAAAGACATCGCCATCGTTATGAATTTAATAATAAGTACCGTGAGCTGTTTGAATCGGTAGGTGTCAAGTTTTCGGGGGTATCGCCCGATGGTCGACTAGTGGAAATAATTGAGTTAGAGAATCATCCTTATTTTGTGGCTTGCCAATTCCATCCAGAGTTTAAGTCCAGACCAAATCGTTGTCACCCTTTGTTCTATGGATTTATTGAAGCAGTCCTTCAAAAGAAGATGAATAAGTAGATTTAATAGGTTTATTCTTTATATTAGTTTTAAAATGGTGTAAAGTATAGGTACAAAATAGGAGGAAATAGTATGGCATTAGTCTCAGCAAAACAAATGTTAAATGATGCTCGTGATGGGCATTATGCAGTTGGTGCATTCAATATCAACAACCTTGAATGGACAAAATTAATTTTAGAAGTGGTAGAAGAATTAAAATCACCAGTTATGCTAGGAGTATCGGAAGGTGCTGTTAAATATATGGGTGGTTTTAATGTCGTAGCAGACATGGTCAAAGCGTTAGTGGAAGCACTCAACATCTCTGTACCGGTAGCTTTACACTTAGACCACGGTTCTTATGAAGGATCATTTAAAGCAATTGAGGCTGGATTTACTTCAGTTATGTATGATGGTTCTCATTTACCTTTAGAAGAAAACCTTCAAAAAACTCGTGAAGTGGTTGCTTATGCACACGAAAGAGGCATCAGCGTTGAAGCTGAAGTTGGATCAATCGGTGGAGAAGAAGATGGTATTGTTGGAGCTGGTGAATTAGCAGATCCAAAAGAATGCCAACTCTTAGCAGATACAGGAATTGATTTCTTGGCTGCTGGTATTGGAAATATTCATGGTAAATACCCTGCAAACTGGGCTGGATTAAGCTTTGATCAATTAGAAAAAATCCAGGCTAGTACAAATGGTAAACCATTAGTATTACATGGTGGATCTGGAATTCCTGTAGAACAAGTTAAAAAAGCAATTTCTTTAGGTGTATCTAAAGTAAATGTTAACACTGAATTACAGTTAGAATTTGCTGCTGCAACTCGTAAATACATCGAAGAAGGAAAAGACCAGATTGGTAAAGGATACGATCCTCGTAAATTATTAAAAGCTGGTACAGATGCTATCCAGGCTAAAGTAGAAGACATGAATAAAAACTACTTTGGATGTGCAGATAAAGCTTAATAATTCTTTTAGGTGACAGAAATGTCACCTTTTTTATTTTAAAGTTGGAAAAATGAAATGAATAGTGTAAAATTGAAATGCCTTAGGGGAGGTTTTTATGGAAAAAGTAATAAAGATCGAAGGAGGACATCGTTTAAATGGAACGGTGCGTATC